>JBLRWR010000134.1:0-5290 GCA_047921135.1 Candidatus Brevefilum sp. | reverse complement strand
ATCATGAAAGCCAAACCCGGGCTGGCTCAGCACCTCGCCAAACATACGGCTGAGGAAAAAATCAAGGTGAGCTGAATCATCCGCCTGGGCAGTCTGCACCAACCAATCTCGCAAGCGGTCATAGCGTTCCCCGGCACGGTAAGTGATGCGGTCTTTCAATTCCACCGGGATCAGTTCGAAGGGTTTAAGTGTCAACCCCGGTAAGCGTGGTTCGTATACCTGGTTGACCAGCAATTGGGCACGCACCAGGTCCAACCCTTCGATGGCATGCGTGAACGCCAAAGCCAGGTTAACCCGCTGCGGCGCCATTGCCCAACCCGGATAGGCCAGGGTGGCCAGGGTCAGCATGGTTTGGGTAGCAGGCTCATCCCGCAGCGCCCGGGACGGCCGGTGCGATTGATGCGGAATGCCGAGGGCATCCAGCGCATCGGCCAGTGCAAACCGCAGCACATCCGGCATAAAGGGAGCCAGCAGGACGATCTGCCCGGGCGGCGTGCCATCGTTCACCAATTCAGCCACATTTTGGGCCACCCACTTCACCATGGCAGGGAATAACTTGATGTGCTCTTTAGGCATCACCAGCGCATCCCCGATCGGGGCAGCAGGTCGATCTGCACCACCTTCAGGCCGGGATTGCAACCTCCCTATAACCGCTCGAATACCAGACTTGAGCTCGGCAACGCCGGGCTCGTTGACCAAATTAGCCTCAAACCACAAATGCGTGTCACACACAGCGCTCAAGGAAAACGCACTGACCACATCCGCACCCAAGAAGGAACGAAAACCCGCCTCTTCATCAGCGATCAAGACCGCCGACTCAAAATCAGGCAACCAGTCCCTGAGCAAATCATGGGAGATCGGTGTGTCTTCTTCCAGGTTATCCGCAATCAAATGGCGGTGCGTATGCTTCAAATACTCACGGCACAAGCTGAGCGGCCAAAGATGCTGAAAAAACACCTCCACCTGCAGTGAAAAATCCAGCAGGTTATGCGCAAGGCAAAACTCACGAAACTTATCCACACAGCGCTGGGCATCATCATAGATGTTGAACTGTTCGATCCCGCCGATCCAGGCAGCCTTCAGACGGGTGCCGATCTCCTGGTGGGGAAAGCCCACGATGGCAGCTTTGTTGAGGTTATCCAACATTTGTGCGTAAATGCGGTTGCGGTGTATCGACAGGCTTGCAAAATAGCCCTCATGCTCGATCAGGGGCCTGACCACGTGCGCCATATAGTATTGAGCCGATTCCAGCGTGAGGAAGTGCGGCGGTTGGTTGGGATGGGCAAAACCCGCCTCCCGGCCCACCAGCGGCCAAAACAAGTCCACCATGCGCCTGGCCAGCCCGCCCAGTGTCATCGTGGTAATCAAGCTGTGGGCGTGGTCCACCTCATCCCGCATACAGGCCAAATATGGTTCCGCCAGCGACCGCTGGGGGACAAAAACCAGGATATCGTGGGCCGGGACGCCAGCCGCCAGCAGCTTTTTCAGCCAGTGCACGCCAGCCGTGGTCTTCCCTGAACCCGCCCTGCCTTGCAGGAAGATTTTCGAGGGAAGCGGCTGATTTAACAGCATTTTTTGTTCATCGGTGAGCAGCATGCCATAATTATAACCGGTCGGTGGGGGCATCTCGGGTATAATATCGAAACAAAGCCTAGCGACAAAACCATGAAAGGAAACCCATTAATGACTCACGATTTGGCGCCCTTTTTTTCACCAACAGGTGTGGCCATCATTGGCGCATCGCAAGATCCCCGCAAGCTCAGCCACGGCATCCTGAAAAACATGACCCTGTATGGCTTTCAAGGCGGTATCTACCCCGTCAATCCGAAAGCAGACCGGATCCTGGGCCTTAAAGCCTATACGGATATCAGCGAAGTACCTGATCCGGTCGAACTGGCGGTGATCGTCATCCCCGCGCCCTATACCCCCGATGCACTGCGCGCCTGTGGTGCGCGCGGCATCAAGGCGGCCATCATCATCTCAGGCGGGTTCAAAGAGGTGGGCGGGGCCGGCGTTGAACTGGAAAAGGAATGCCTCCAGATTGCCCAGAGCTACGGGATGCGGCTGATCGGACCCAATTGCGTCGGCACCCTGGACCTCTACACCGGGCTCAATTCCACCTTTATCGAAGGTGTCCCGGCCAAAGGGTCCATTGGGTTTGTGTCGCAATCAGGCGCAGTCTGCGGCGGCGTGGTTGACCTGATCGCCCAAAAGGGGATCGGCTTCTCCCATTTTGCCAGCCTGGGCAACGAACTGGACGTGAACGAAACCGATATGATCGCATTTTTCGGCCAGCACCCCAAAGTTAAAGTAATTGCGGCCTATGTGGAATCCATTGAACACGGGCAGCGGTTCATCGAAGTGGTCAGCCAGGTCTCACGGGTCAAACCGGTTGTTTTACTTAAAGCGGGCCGTACAGAGGCCGGCGCCAAAGCCGTCTCCTCCCATACCGGGTCGCTGGCAGGTGCCTACGCAGCATACCAGGCAGCCTTCAAACAAGCCGGCGTGATTGAAGTCGATGATCTGGCTGCGCTGTTTGATATTGCCTGGTCACTAAGCTGCCAGCCCATACCCCAAGGGAACCAGGTAGCCATCTTCACCAACGCAGGCGGACCGGCCGCCCTGGCATCGGATACCCTGGCGGCAAACGGGTTCGCTCTGGCCGAGATCCCCGCAGAACAGCAAGCACAACTGGCAGAGAAGCTCAACCCCAGCGCCCAGGTCGCTAACCCAATCGACATGCTCGGCGGCGCAGACGCAGATGAGTTTGATCATTGTTTCAAGGTCCTTTCTGACCAAAACGACCTGGATGTCCTCCTGCCCATGCTGGTGCCCCAGGCCTTGGTCAACCCGGCGGATATCGCCCGCGTGATCGTCAAGAATGCACAGCAGACGGATAAAACCGTACTGGCTTGCATGGTCGGTGAACAGAGCCTGGCAGAAGCCCGCAAGATCCTGCACGAAAACGCCGTGCCGATGAGCACCTACCCGGACGTCCCCGGTCAGGTACTGGGCGCCATGCAAAACTACCGCCAGTGGCTGCGCCAGGCGGATGCTCAACCCTTTGCCTTCTCCAACCTCGGCCATGAAGCTGCAGCCAAACACCTGGCCGCATCACCTCAGCTGGCGCTCGGTGAAGCTGACACCCGGCCAATCATGGCCGATTATGGTTTCACATTGGTCCCGGGCGATTTTGCAGCCAATGCCGAACAGGCTGCAGCCATCGCCGATAAAATCGGCTACCCGGTGGTGTTGAAGATTGTCTCACCGCAGATCCTGCACAAATCCGACCTGGGCGGCATTGCCCTCAACCTCGGTTCTGCCCAGGTTGTCAAATCCGCTGTGCATGCGATGACAGAAAAAATCACGGCAGCCGCACCCCAGGCGGAGATCACAGGCTTTCTGGTGCAAAAAATGGCCCCTGAGGGCATGGAGGTGATTGTAGGGATGAAGCGGGACCCCGCCTTTGGGCCGCTGATGATGTTCGGGCTGGGAGGTGTGTATGTCGAGCTGTTCAAGGACGTCGGTTTTGGCGTGGCACCGATGACGGTAGACCAGGCGCATGCCATGGTTGCCGGCACAAAAGCCGGCCAACTGCTGAGTGGCTACCGCGGCGGACCTGCCTATGATCTGGAGGCCGTGGTCGATGTAATCGGTCGGCTGAGCCACCTGGCCCTCGACCATCCCACCATTGAAGAAGTGGAAGTGAATCCCCTGCTCGTCCTGCCCAAAGGTCAAGGTGCCTTGGTGCTGGACGCCCGCATCATTCGGTCCACCACATAAGGCCAGGTTACCATGATTTATCTTTCAATTGCCATTGTTATCTCGCTGCTGGTTACCCTCGGTCTGCCCATCGCTGCGGGGATGTGGGTCAACAAACGCCTGCAAATCTCCTGGCGGGTGATCACCCTGGGCGCATTAGGCTACTTGATCTCCCAGGTGCTGCTAACCTTCCTCTACAGCGGCTATGCATCCCTGACCGGTGTAGATCCCCAGGCGCTTGCCGAGGGTGCGGCCTTCACCCTGCAGGTTATCGTGAGCATCCTCATTGCCGCCCTGCTGGGGGTCATCCTGCGCTGGGCGGGGATGCGGTTTATCAAGATGCCGCTGGTCAACCTGGAAGCAGCCTTTGGCGTTGGCCTGGGCTATGGCGGCATTGAAAGCATCCTCCAAGTTGGCTTTCCTTTGTTGATGACCTTTGTAACCATGCTCCAGCATACCAATCCCCAGGCCAGCGGGCTTGATCCGCTGGTTGTTGATCAGCTTGAAACCCTGTGGCAGGTCTCTCCCTGGGTGCCCATCGCCGGGTCCTTAGAAAGGATTACGGCGCTGGTCATGCACATCACCGTTACCATCCTGATCCTGCAAGCCTTCACCCGCAAAAATCCCCTGTGGCTGGGCGCGGCTTTTGGCCTGGAGGTTATGATCAATGGCTTGATTTTTCAGCTTGCTGAATTAGGGATAGGCTATGGGTGGGTGGTCATGATTGCGGTGGTGTTGATGGGCGGGAACCTCTACCTGCTCTATCGCCTGAACGCATTCAAGGTCACAATCAATAAGGCCGCCATAGAAAAATCAGCTTGAGGGACAAACTGATAGTGAAAAATCTTCATTTTATTAGGCTGAGGTCAACCCATTTTGGCCTGTTTGGCCTAAACCGCTGGCGATTAATCAGTTAAAATAATAAACAGCTCAATGAGCTGTTTGTGTTTAGCGCTGAGAGCCAACGGAGGGATTTGAACCCTCGACCTGGCGCTTACGAAGCGTCTGCTCTACCGCTGAGCTACGTTGGCGTGCCAACGATTATACCAGCATGCGCAAAAAATTGACAAGATACATACAGGAGCCAAACCCCAATGAACATCGCGATGCTTTCCTACCACACCTGCCCTTTGGCCATCCTGGGGGGCAAAAACACTGGCGGGATGAATGTGTATGTGCGCGAGTTAACCCGCTTTTTAGGCCGCCAGGGCGTGCATGTCGATGTGTTCACCCGCTCCCAGGATGAGCACGTGCCCTCAGTTTCACATGACCTGGGTTATTCTAATCGTGTTGTCCATATCCCGGCCGGGCCAGAGTTCTATTTGCCAAAAGAACAGATCTGGGAATATACCGATGTCTTTGCGGAGCAGATCATGGCCTTTGCCCGCAAAAAAGGCATCACCTATGATCTGGTCCACGCCCATTACTGGATGTCTGGTCATGCCGGGGCTGTCCTAAAAGCCCAAAGGGACGTGCCATTATTGCAAATGTTCCACACATTGGGGTTGATGAAACAAAAAATCGCCCA
>JBLRWR010000133.1:0-5312 GCA_047921135.1 Candidatus Brevefilum sp. | reverse complement strand
TAATCGTCACACCCGATCCGCCCATTGAGCACCTCCCCGAGTCGAGCGGACCGTTAGCATTGCAGTTTGAGGATGTCTCGTTCTTCTATGATGATGAGGAGGCAGGCAGCCCAGCAGACGCTCACGGCCATGTCCTCAACAGGGTGGACTTCAGCCTGGCGCCTGGCGAGGTGTTGGGCTTGTTGGGGCGCACTGGCAGCGGAAAAACCACACTAACCCGCCTCCTCTTTCGTCTCTATGACCCCCAAACCGGGATGGTTCGCATTGGCCCATCCCTTCAGCACCTGGTTGACATCCAGGGCATCCCCTTGCCAACCCTGCGCAGCCGAATCGGCATGGTGACGCAGAGTATCGAGTTGTTTCATGCCACGGTGCGCGATAACCTGACCTTTTTTGACCCTGCTATCCCGGACAGACATATCCTGGAGGTGATTGATGGGCTGGGGCTCGGGGGGTGGTTCAGCGGCTTACAAAACGGCCTCGACACGGTGCTCTCATCCGGGGGCGGAGGCCTTTCGGCCGGTGAGGCCCAGCTTTTGGCCTTCACGCGCATCTTTTTGCGCGATCCGGGCCTGGTGGTGCTGGATGAGGCCTCCTCCCGGCTCGACCCCGCCACCGAGACGCTGATTGAGCGCGCTGTGGAGCGCTTGATCGCCGGCCGCACCGCTTTGATCATTGCCCACCGGCTGAAAACCCTGGAGATCGCCGATAAGATCATGATTTTAGAAAAGGGCAACGTGGTTGAATATGGGGAACGGTTAGCGTTGGCGTTGGACCCTAACGCTCGCTTTAATCACTTGTTGCGCACCGGTTTGGACGAGGTGCTGACATGAGCCAGGCTGCCCCGAAAAGCTCAACCCAGCGACCCAGCACCTGGTGGTATATCTGGCAGCTGACCAAGTATAAGCCCTGGCTGTACGGCGCCTTCGGCCTGATGGAAATTCTCATCTTTGGCGTCTTTCCCCAATTAACCGGGTTTGTGATCCAGGCGGTCTTCAACCAGCTGGCCGGTGAAGTTTTCTCCGGTTTTAATCTGTGGACGCTGGTGGCGTTCCTGGTGGCAATTGCCGTTGGGCGGGGGGTGGCTTTCTTCACCGATGTGGTGTTTTACTTCACCTTCCGCTATACTGTGACCGCGCTGTTGCGGGTGAACATCTTCGATACCATCCTGCGCAGCCCTGGCGCCCGGGCTGTGCCTGAATCACCCGGAGAGGCTGTCAGCCGCTTCCGTGATGACGCTGACGAGATCGCCTTTTTTATGGCAGAAATGCTGATTGTGTTTGGCTTCGGCTTCTTTGCCATCGTTGCCCTGGTTGTTATGCTGAGCATCAACGTGACCATCACCCTGGTGGTGTTCATTCCCCTGGCGATCGTGATCCTCATCGCCAATTACGCCAACAAAAAGATCACGGAATACCGCCAGGCCAGCCGGGAGGCCACCGGCAGGGTAACCGATTTCATCGGCGAGCTGTTTGGCAGTATTATGGCCGTCAAGGTGGCTGGGGCTGAAGCGCGCAGCGTGGGCGTTCTCAGGGAGATCAATGAAACCCGCCGCAAGGCAGCGCTTAAAGATGCGCTTTTCAACCAGGTGCTGGATTCTGCCTATCGCAACACGGGCAATATCTTCACGGGGTTGATGCTGCTGACGGCCGGCGCGGCCATGCAGCAGGGGGATTTTGCGGTCGGTGACCTGGCCTTGTTCATTTTTTACCTTGGCTGGGTGGCGGACTTCTCCGCCATCATTGGTGACAGGATCGCCTGGGTTAAGCGGCTGGGTGTTTCGATCGACCGGATGGTACACCTGCTGGGAAAGACACCGGCCGAGAAACTGGTGGACTACGCGCCGGTGTACATCCGCGGTGAGCTGCCCGAGGTGCCCTACCAGCCTAAGAAGGCAGCTGACTGCCTTGAGACTCTGGAGGTCCGCAACCTGACCTATCGCTACCCGGATACCGGCAAGGGGGTTGAGGACATCAACCTAAGCCTGGTGCAGGGCAGTTTTACTGTGCTTACTGGCCGGGTTGGGTCAGGCAAGAGCACCCTGCTGGCTGCCCTGCTGGGCTTGCTGCCAAGCCAATCGGGTGAGATTTACTGGAACGGCCAGCGCGTTGAGATGCCGGGTGAGTTTTTTACCCCGCCCCGCAGCGCCTACACGCCCCAGGTGCCAGTTTTGTTCAGCGAGACTTTACAGGACAATATCCTGATGGGCTTGCCGGAAGACAAAGCAGATCTTGATAAAGCGCTCGCCATGGCCGTCCTGGAACAGGACCTGTCTGAGATCCCCGGCGGCTTATCCGCCCTGGTCGGCGCTAAGGGCGTTAAGCTATCCGGCGGTCAGCGCCAGCGGGCTGCAGCAGCCCGCATGTTCGTGCGGGAGGCCTCGTTGCTGGTGTTTGACGATATCTCCAGTGCGCTCGATGTTGAGACGGAGAATGAACTCTGGGCGCGTATTTTTGCCTATCAGCAGGATGCCACCTGCCTGGTGGTCAGCCATCGCAAGCCTGCACTGCAGCGGGCTGACCAGATCATCCTGCTTAAAGACGGCCGGATTGACGCTGTGGGCCAGCTGGCTGACCTGCTGAACACCAGCCAGGAGATGGGCCGTCTGTGGGATGGCGACTTTGGCGAAGCCAGGTGAGGTATCCACCCTGGCGTATGTCATCCCCCATGGCTACCAAGGCATTGCTTGAACCCATTCTTGGGTATAATTTCAAACATAAAGGTAGGCTTGGTAGGGTCATCCCGGACCAAAACGTGCTTTACGGAGGTCTGACCCTGCGACTCAACTGATTGATTAATTTATCTACCATATTTAATGAACGGAAATGATGTCTGCTAAAACCCCCTCTGGCCGCCAAATACGCCTGACTTCGCTTTCCAGCTGCGCAGGTTGAGCGTCTAAACTGCGCGCGGAAGCGCTGGCGCAGGTGCTGCAGCCACTCTCAACCATCTTCCAGGCGGACCGCTACCCTGATTTGCTGGTCGGCCTGGACCCGCCGGATGACGCCGCGGTGTGGCGCCTGGGGGATGGCCGCGTCCTGGTGATCACCACCGACTTCTTCACGCCCGTGGTGGACGACCCCTATGATTATGGTGCCATCGCGGCCGCCAACAGCCTCTCGGATGTGTATGCCATGGGCGCCACGCCCTTTGCCGCCCTGACCATTGCCGCCCTGCCGCCTGACCTGGATGTTGGCATATCCCAGGAGATTATGCGCGGCCTGGCGGAGAAAACCTTTGAGGCGGGCGCGGTGATCGCCGGTGGGCATACTATTCAGGATAAGGAGCCAAAAATTGGCCTGGTGGTGCTGGGGTTTGCTGATGAAGATCACGTCCTGCGCAAGGACGGCCTGCAAATCGGCGACCGGCTGGTGCTGACCAAACCCCTCGGTTTTGGCGTGACCACCACCGCCCTCAAGCAGGATCAGGCCTCCCCGGAGGACGTGGACGAGGTGGTGGGCTGGATGAAGCGGCTCAACCGGGATGCCGCTCAGCTGGCGGTTCAGTTCGAATTGCGGGCAGCCACCGATATCACTGGCTTTAGCTTTTTGGGGCACGGCTGGGAGATGGCCAGCGCTTCTGGCGTAGGCCTGCAAATTAACTACAGCGCGGCGCCCTTTGTCTCCTGCGCTAAGGAGCATGCGCGGGCCTGGCGCTTCCCGGGCGGCGCTTACGATAATCGAGATTATTTCAGCGAGCATATGACTTTTGACCCTCTCGTTCCTGAGGAGGAACAGTTGCTGCTGTTTGACCCGCAAACCAGCGGGGGTTTGCTGCTGGCTGTACCCCCAGCGAAGCTGGATGACTTCATGGCTGCGGCCGAAGCCGTCCACCAGCCGGCCTGGCTGGTGGGAGAAGTGATCCCGGGCGACCGCATCCTCATCAAACCGTGATAATTTCAAAGCCCTGAACACCCTGTATGTTTTTTATTTAATTGAGTAGAATCCGCCCACCTATGGACACCCAACAAGATTCATCCCCCATCCGCATTGATTCGACCGGCAGATCACCTGCCCGGGTACAGCAGGGCCGACATTTACCGCGCAGCCTGGCCATCCTGGCGCTGATCGGCCTGGTTGCCCTGGCGTTGGGCGGGCCCAGGGATGTAAAAGCTCAGGCCGGCACGCCGTTTGAGGTGCTGGCGGAGATCAACGGCTTGCGGGTGGCAAACGGGATGGCACCCCTCAGTGAGAACCAGTATCTCAATATTGCCGCGCAGAACCATGCCAACTGGATCGCCGCCACCGGGCAGGGCGGGCATACCGGTGAGGGCGGCAGCAGCCCGGCTGACCGCGCCCTGGCGGTCGGTTATGGCGGCGGTGCGTCTGTGCGTGTGACCGAAAACTGGGCCCGCGGCCCGGGCCTGACCCCCTATGGCGTGGTCTACACGATGTGGGCGCCATCTTCCGCGCATATCAATAATATGCTTACCACCTGGCACAACGAATTCGGCGCCGGCGTGGCGCTGGACGGGCAGGGGATGACGGTGTATGTGGTTAAATTCGGGCATGTGGTGGGCAGCGTCCCGCCGCAGCCTACAAGCGTCCCGGGCGGTCCGACCGGGACCCCCGCGCCCCTCATTCAGCCGATCGTCACAGCTGAGCCCAACGCCGATGGTTCGGTGATCCACGTGGTTCAGTTTGGGCAGACGTTATGGGGCATTGCCGAGGCTTACGAGATCTCCATGGTCAGGCTGCTGGAGCTGAACTTTCTCCAGGAGGATTCCCCCATCTACCCTAACCAGGAGCTGTTGATCGTGCCGCCGAACCCGGCGGTTGACGAGGCAGAGGACGAGGATCCGGAGGAGGCGACGCCCACACCGACCGAAACGCCTACCCCCACGCCCACCCGCACGCCGACGCGCACCCCCATGCCGGATATCGAAGAAGCGCCCACCCCTACCGAAGCGCCCAACCCGGGCAGGAATGTGCTGATCAATATCTTCAGCGGGGACACCTTATGGGTCGGCATCGGCCTGGTGGCCGTGAGCCTGTTGGGGATTGTGCTCTTGTTCGTGACCTCATCGCGGTTGAAGTGAGGGGGGAGGGGATTCGGTAGCAGGTATTGGGAATCAGGTAGCAGGTATTGGGAATCAGGTAGCAGGTATTGGGTATTTGGTATTAGGGGGATGCACTGGGGGCGGGATGTGCGGCATCGCAGGTTCAACTTAAGACCCCCGGAGTTTTAATAATTCATCTCAAGGTTGAACACATATTCAGGGTTTACCTGAATAATGAGCGATTCTCGCTGCGTAAACCCCGGGGGACTAAGAGCAGCTATCCCCGCCTTTGTCATCGCGGCCGTCGTCTTGT
>JBLRWR010000132.1:0-5321 GCA_047921135.1 Candidatus Brevefilum sp. | reverse complement strand
GTATCTTGAAGAGCCACTTCGATTGATGGTGTAATGAACTTGATCATTTGACCTAAGACAGCCTGCATGTGTTAAACGTGCAGGTTGTTTTTTGTTGCCCAATTTTGGAAAATTACGGTTATAATAGACGGGGTCTTATCACCTGTGTTCTATGCGGGTCAGCAGGCATAAGGTGATCAGTAATTTCAAAGAGATTAAACCTTAAGGAGAAAAATTAATGAAGCATATTGAGGGTATCTTCAAAGGCGTTCGCGATCTGGATGTGTATTATCAATCTTTCCTTCCGGAGGGAGACACAAAAGCAGCGGTACTGATTGTACACGGCCTGGGAGAACACAGCGGCCGATATACCAACGTCGTCAATTACCTGTTACCACTTGGCTACGCAGTTTATGGGGTTGACTTACCCGGCCATGGCAAATCGGAAGGCGTGCGAGAGTATGTTAAAGATTTCGATGATTATATCCAAACCGTGACCACGGTTTACAACATTCTCAAAGCAGAACAGCCTGGTAAACCAATGTTTTTATTGGGTCACAGCATGGGCGGGTTGATCTCATGTCACTACCTGCTGGAACACTCGGATGATTTTCAGGGTGCGGTTATCTCTGGCCCCGGCATACTGGTCCCCGACTTTGTTAACAAGTTTACGATATTTGCCGGTAAATTATTATCAATCATTGCACCCAAAGTTGGCTTAATTGGGCTGGATCCAAGCGGTGTCTCACGGGACCCTGAGGTTGTGCAATCTTATATTGATGATCCCCTGGTTTATCTTGGTAAAACAACGGCACGGTTGAGTGCTGAAATGCTTCAAGCTATGATGACTGTTAGCGAAAAAATAGCGCAAATCACGGCGCCGCTACTCATCGTTCATGGCAGTGATGATCAACTGGTGAATCCTAAAGCCTCTCAATTGCTCTATGAACGGGCCAGTTCAACGGATAAAACCCTCAAGGTTTATGATGGGTTAGCACATGAGGTGTTTAACGAGCCTGAGCATCAAGAGGTGCTCAGCAATGTGGCTGACTGGCTGGACGCACACCTGTAAGCCAAACGCTAATTATTTCTAACAGGGAAGGGCAGGCATGGTCGTATGTCCTGCCCTTTTTGTTTTAACGTTCCTCAGGTTCGCCGTATAACCAGCCGTAGATGTAATGGATCTCGTTGATCAGGCGGATGTAATTGCGGGTCTCTTCAATGCGGACGATCTCGAGGAACAGGTCCGGGTCGTCCGTCGGGGTGAGGTTCTTCCAGATGATGGTATTACCCGGGCCGCCGTTATAGGCAGCCAGCATGGCGAAGATATCCCCGTCGAAGAGCTGGCGCTGCTGCCGCAAGTAACTGGCGCCAAAGGTGATGCTAACGTGTGGGCGGTCAAGGTCGTCAACAGTGTAGTTCTCAGGCCAGGCCAGGTTTTCAGCCAGTTGGGCACCGGTGGCGGGCATGATCTGCATCAGCCCGCGGGCGCCGGCGCCGGAGCGGATGAAGCCCTCATAGGTTGATTCCTGGCGCATGACCGACAGCAGCAGCAGGGGAGAGATGCCCTCCGCCTGGGCTGCCGGCTGGACCCAGTCCAAATAATAGGCCCCAAAGCGCACCCGTGAGAAGAATTCTGGTCCCGAAAGGGCGTCCCCGCGTTCCAGCCCGGCCAGGCGCAGGAGCTGCGTGCTGGCTGCCAGGGCAGAACGGTAGAGGCCAATCTCCACCAGCGCGGGGATCAAGCGGAAGGTTTGGGCGGGGTCCTGGGCGAACTCCTGGCGGATTAAATCAAATTCAGCTCTTCCCGATGGGTAGTCGCCCAAGGCCCACAATTCCAGGCCGCGCTGGAAGCGCGGATCGTAGGCCAGCAGGCCGGGGCTTTCCAGGTTGGTCTCTGGCGGCAGGTCAAAGGTTTGACGCAGCCAGGCTTCTGCCTCTGGCAGGTAAGGGGTCAGGTCAGGGTCAAGCTCGTAGCTGAGCGGCTGATAAAACGGGTCCCGGCCAATCAGCAGGTCCTCGGCGCGGATGCTGTAATGCCCGAAGGGGTTGGCCGTCTGGGCGATCTTCCAGCTGTCGAGGGCGGCGCTGATCTCCCCTTTGGCTTGCTGGCACTTACCAATCCACAGGTGGGCGGCGGCCAGCTCTGATGGCTCAGATGTCAGCACCAGTGCCCTGGAAAACTGCGCCTGTGCCTCATCCCAAAGACTCAAACGAACCAGGGCGATGCCAGCGAAATAGGTTGACTGGAAGGTTTCAGTGGAGGCAGGGTATTCTGAAGCGACTCGCGCCCAGGTCTCAGCGGCCTCCCTCAGCAGATCTGCCCGTTCATAGGAGCGGCCGGCACGGAATAAGAAGTTGGGCGCTTCGGGCGCCTCAGGACGTTGGGCGACGAAATTCAGGGACGTTTCTGCGGATGCCTCATGATCACCCAGGTAAGCCCATTGGGTAAACTCAATGGACTGCCAGGCATCAACATAATGGCTGCTGGTAGGGTGTGCATCGATTAGCTGCTCCCACATGGCGATGGCGGCCTGGTAATTTTCTTGTTCCCCCAGGGCGCGTGTGGCCAGGCCTTGATAGTACAGGGCGGCATCGCCTAAGAACTCCGGTGCTTCAGCCAGGTAGCGCTCGAAAGCTTCGATCGCCAGGACATAGTTGCCCATGTTATAGTTGATCAGGCCGCGCTGGTATTCATTGACCGGCACGCCATCCTGGACCAGGATAACGAGGGCGGTGTAGGCGTCAAATGCAAAGGGATAGTTTTGGACGGATTCCTGAAGGATGGCATAGGCTTGCTGGTCTTCACCCTGGGCCAGGTAAATGCGCCCGATGAGGAGCGCCATCTGTGCTTTCGTATAGTCATTAATGGCGATGTTGTACAGATCTGTGTAAAGCGCTAAAGCTGTCGCCTCATCGCCGCTGGATTGGTAAGCGCGGGCGATATTAGCAGCGAGGGCATCATTCCCGCCGCTGGGATCGGCGAGGTAGGCCTCCTGGTAGGCAGCGATGGCGGAAGGGTGGTCACTGAGGGTGGTGAACAGGTCACCGCGCAATTCGTGCAGGCGCGCGTCGATCAAGCCAGGACGCTGGTCCAGGTAGGCCTGATAGGCAGCTAAAGCCTCTTCGTAGCGCTCCAGGATAGTAAAAGTGCGGCCGAGCATGTACTGGGCGCGGGCTGCCGTGACCGGGTCGGCACCTTGGGATGCCTGGCGGAAGTGAGTCAGGGCAGTGCTGATTTCGCCCTGGTTGAAAAAAGCCTGACCCAGGCCAAACTGTGCCTGGGCGGTGATTTGGCTGTCGTTGCTGCGGGCGATGGCGTTCTGAAAGTCGCTGATCGCTGTCTGATAGTCGCCGACGAAAAGGGCAAAATCGCCCTCAGAGACCATGATCTCAGGCGGCGGCGGCAGGGTGGCGGTCGGCGTGGGGGTCACAGCGGGCGCTAAGGTTGCCAAAGCCAGGGTTGGGCGGGTTTGGTCAACAGCAGGTTGATCCACAGGGCCACTGCAAGCGATGAGCGAAAGGATTAACAGCGCGGCCAGGAGTAGTTTGCGTGTTTTGGTCATGGTAATAGTGTAGCACAAGGGAAGAGGAATGGTGAATGGTGAATTGTGAATGGTGAATTGGTATGGGGCACTTGAAATTTGGTATTTGGAATCCTCATAAGCAAACTAGAAGGTTAATTTTGTGATGGGGGCGGCTATAAGGCAATGAGAGGTAAACCTATGCAAACAAGCTTTGGAGCAACTTCACCAGCCCGGCGCCGCTGAAGGCAAGGACTGCAGCGTTAAAGAAAAACATCACCGCTGAGGTCCACAGGTACTTACCCAGAGGGACCTGGTAGGCGCCGCACACAATGCTGAAGGGTTGCTTGCCAAAGGGCGTGACACGACCGACCAATAATACGTAGGGGGAGTTGATCGGTAATTCGCCAAGCCTGAAGGGCAGGCGTTTCATGCGCTCTTGAATATTGAAGATATCGCCAACTGTTACGCCGATCTGGTACTCGAGCAGCGCGGCCAGGGTATTGCCCACGGTGGCTACTACAACCGTCTCAATAGGACCTAAAAAAACAGCCAGGAACAAGGTGAGGGGCGAGGCAGGGATGAAGGTGAATCCCAGCAGTAAATACACGCCGATACTGATGAAGACAGCTTGCTGACGGTGGGCTCGGATGAATGCCTGGGCTTGGTTGAGATCAAAGGTAAGGATGATGAACACACCTGCCGCAATGATCAACAGGATCAGGGTGATTTGGTAGGCTTTGTTGTGCCGGAGCTTGTATAGAATGTTGGCTAGTTTGTCTTTGATCACAGGCAGGATGCTTTCCCTGGCGGAATGATTGCCCCATTATAACCTGATCTGAGGGATAAGTCCTTCAGCGGAGATGACATGGTAATAATTTTTAGGAGTTAAATCTAAATCAGGGGTGGATTGTTAAATGGATGAAGCCCGGGGATGGCACCCAGGTCATTCCACACTGACCTCGTCGACAATGCCCACAATGACCGAGATGATGCAGCCATTTTCCAGGTTCAGCACCTGGCGGGCACCGTTGCCATCCCGGTTGACGAGCACCGTGTCACCAATGCCGGCTTGGGTGTGATCAACGGCGATAAAATCGCCATCTTCATGATCACCTTCGGCAACCAGGGGTTGAACGACGAGCAAACGCCGGTTGTCAAAATGGGGATGGCTGATGGTGGTGACGACTGTGCCAACGACTTTGCCAAGAATCATGTTACATCCTGTCAGGTGAAGTGGTTTTTTCCGGGTTTGAGGGTGTAATCAAACTCGCCATGCGGGCGCACGATTAATTCATCCACGATGCCGACCAATGCCAGGTCAACCGGCACGAATTGGATCTCGGGCATGGCCAGGGCAGCCTCGCGAGAGCGCACCATGACGCACAGATCACCCAGGCCGGCCTGAACCACATCCGCTGCAACCTGCAGGCCGCCTACGGGTTTGAGGTCCTTATTGAGGGGCTGCACGATCAACAGTTTGATCCCCTCCAGGCCGGGATACTTGATCGTGCAGACGGCAGTGCCGTGGACACGTCCAAAT
Source organism: Candidatus Brevefilum sp. (assembly GCA_047921135.1). Classification (GTDB taxonomy): domain Bacteria; phylum Chloroflexota; class Anaerolineae; order Anaerolineales; family Anaerolineaceae; genus Brevifilum. The sequence goes on along the minus strand of JBLRWR010000132.1, from coordinate 275 downwards.
AGCATGGGTTAATGGCCTCCAATGTTATCCAGCACGCGGGTGATGATCGTCTCCAGCAGGGTGGGATCAATTTGGTCGCCCAGTTTGGCCTTGACAGCGGTCCGGATGCGCTCGCGGAGCATTTCGTCCGATTTGAGCGGTGTTTCCGCTTTGGCGCACGGGCTGGATGGGGCAGGCGCAACCGGCTGGGAGAGGTAGGGCCGAACCGGCGCGGCAGGCGGAAAGGCATGCGGCTGGATCAGTTTGATGCCCAATTGCCCTGCCTTTTCAAAGGC
>JBLRWR010000131.1:0-5408 GCA_047921135.1 Candidatus Brevefilum sp. | reverse complement strand
GGCAGGCCCGAATCCGACCCCGGCGTATAAACAGCATATTCAGCGCTATCGCGCAAGGCTTCCAGGTCAGGCTTCCCCAGGCCATAGGACGCCAGGCCGTTTTTCCACAGGTTGGCTGCCTTTTGCGCCGCCTCTTCAACCGTGACCCCATCCCGGCGGGCGGCGTCCTTATCCACCCAGGGCTGGAAGTCCTCGGGCAGCAGGTCAGGAAAATGTAACAGTAAGTTGGTCAGGTCACCTTTGGGATCCACCACAATAGCGGGGATGCCCTGCAAGGCCGCCTCCTCCAACATGATCACGCCCAAACCGGTCTTGCCGGAACCGGTCATACCGGTGATAACGGCGTGTGTGGTCAGGTCGTCCGGATCGTAGAAGACATGCTCCTCCTGCATGGACCCCGATTCAAGGTCATAGGATTTTCCTATGAAAAAGTCATTGTTCTTTCTGGGCATTGGTCCTCCTGTAGTTGATGTCACGTTAATAGTATACAACAACTATCGGGGAGGATGAAGGAAGGCTGCCAATTCCTGATCAAGTGGGTGTACATTGGTCATGACCGGGTTCTTGTTGTGTTACCTGACTGTTGAGAAATGATGGCGCTGCCAAAATCTAGGCTGGCAATAAAAAAGGGCTGCCGTCATGATGACAGCAGCCCATTATTACACAAATCGTGATTAAGGACGCCAGATGCCGCTCTTGCGGGGGACGACGTCCTCGGCGGTGATAAACGCCTCGGGGTCAATTTCGAGCACCAGGTTTTCCACATCATCCGATTGCTTTCGCCTAACCCGGCAATCGATCATCATAAAACTGCTCTCACGCCCCCTGGCCGGGATCTCGGTCACGCCATAGCCGGCATCCCGCAGGGCATCGGCAATTTCGGTGCTGCGCTGGCGGCTGATAATATTGAAATGGGTGTAACCCAGCGCCAGCCGTTTTTCAATTGCCATGCCCAGCACATTTCCGGTGGCAAACCCGGCCGAATACCCGATGATGTTCAAAGGATTCTCCAGATTCGTCAACACCGAGCCGATCACCAACACAAAAATCACCGATTGGATAAAACCCAACACCCAGGACAGGCCGCGTTTTTGGCGCAGGGTGAACATGAAGCGCAGGGTATCCAGGGCGATATTCACCGTGCGGGCCAGAAAAATACTAAAGGCAACCAACCAGGCTGTGGGTGAAAGCAGAAGATTGATCATCTTAACTACGCCTTTCCGTTGCGTTCATCGATCCCGTTTTTGATGGCCGGCTCGTACATGTCCGTCATGTATTGCGTGACCATTCGGCACATGCTGAACTGTCCACCCAGGGTACGGATGCTTTCTTTCATCCAGGCAATCCATTCCGAGGGCAAATTATCCGCCGAGCGCTGCTCATAATAGAGGGGGATGATCTCATTTTCAAGGGTTTCATATAAGCTGAGGGCGTCGGCTTCGTCCTGGGCCTCTTGGTCATCAAAGCGAGCCTGATCTTCGCCAATGGCCCAGCCGTTACTGCCGTTATAGCCTTCACGCCACCAACCATCCAAAATCGAGAAGTTCAACACACCGTTTAAAGCCGCTTTCATACCCGAGGTGCCTGAGGCTTCACGGGGACGTCGCGGCGTGTTCAGCCATACATCCACGCCCTGCACCAGGTAGCGCGCAATGTTCATGTCATAATCTTCGAGGAATGCCAGCCGGCCGCCAAAGCGGGCATCCTTGACCGCCCGGTAAACATTCTGGATCATCAGCTTCCCGGGCTCATCGGCGGGATGGGCTTTGCCGGCAAAGACAAATTGCACAGGCATCCGGGCGTTGTTCACGATCCTCAATAGCCGGTCATAATCCCGAAAGATTAGGTTGGCGCGCTTATAAGTGGCAAAACGACGGGCAAACCCAATTGTCAGGGCATAGGGGTCCAGCAAAACACCGCTGGCAATGGTCTTGACCGGGTGGACGTGGTTACTGGCCCATTTTTCCCTGCTGCGGCTGATGATATAGGCCACCAGCTTGCGCTTCAGGTGACGATGGACCAGCCACAGGTCTTCGTCGGGGATATTTTCAACCCGAGCCCAGAAATCAAGGTCACAAATGTGATCTGCCCAATCAGACCCCATATAGCGCGAGAACAAAATACCCATCCTGCGGGCTAGCCAGGTTTCGGTATGGATGCCGTTGGTGATGTGATCAATGGGCACATCCTCCACCTTCTTATCCGGCCACAGGAACTGCCACATCTCACGGGCCACTTTCCCGTGCAATTCTGACACCCCATTACTAAATTCCGACAACTTAAGCGCCAGCACTGGCATGGAGAAGGCCTCACCGCCCCAGGATTGGTTGATCTTGGCGATCTCAATAAATTCATCACGCGAAAGCCCCAATTCTGGCCACACATGGGAGAAATACTTATCCATCAGCCACAGCGGAAATTCGTCATTCCCGGCCGGCACCGGCGTGTGGGTGGTAAAGATGTTGGTCTTGTTGATCAGCTCAGCCGCTTCTGCAAAGGTCATGCCCTTGCGGATGTACTCCAGCGCTCGTTCGAGGGTCAGAAAGGCTGAATGGCCTTCATTCATATGCCAGGCGGTGGGGTCATAGCCCAAAGCCCGCAGCGCCCTTACGCCGCCCATCCCTAACAGGATCTCCTGCGAGATGCGCAGCTCCAAATCGCTGATATAAAGCCGGTCGGTCAGCTGGCGATCGTTGGGGTTGTTCTCCGGCAGATTGGTGTGCAGCAAAAACAGTTTTACCCGCCCAACATTCAGCTCATAAATACGCGCAAACACCTTACGCCCGGGCAAATCGATCGAAATTTTGACCGGTTCCCCGTTCTCATCCAGCAATTGGATCAGGGGCAGCGAGTCAAAGTCGATTGGCACATTTTCCGCTTCCTGCCAGCCATCCTCGCTGATGCGCTGTGAGAAATAGCCATAGGTATACACAAAACCTACCGCCACCAGGGGAATACCCAGGTCGCTGGCTTCCTTGAGGTGATCACCGGATAATATGCCCAAGCCGCCGGCATACACCATCAGGGATTCGTGCAACCCAAACTCAAAAGAGAAATAGCCGATTAATTCTTCGTGTAAAGCCGGGTAAGTGTTGGAAAACCAGGTATCGTTTTCCTTCATGTAGCGGTCAAATTCCCGCAGCACCCGGTCATACTTATCCAAAAAGTAGCGGTCATTGGTCATGGCATCCAAGCGGGAGCGATCTACTTCCCGCAGGAAAATGACCGGGTTATTGTAAGACTCTTCCCACAGCAGGTTGTCAATTTCCTTGAATAAGCGTTGCGCTTCTGGATGCCACACCCACCACAAGTTGTAGGCAATATCCTCCAGGCGCTTAATACGCCTGGGCAGGTTGAATTTAACCGGTTTTTCTCTCACAAACTCCGTCATAATCAAATTCCTTATCTTAAATAAACTACCTGCAGAGATAGCCTTTGCTATAGCTGCAGGCGTTGTTTTTCTCGCGTTTAATTCGTTGGTCAGTGATCCAAATCTTCATTGTATCAGCGGTTAAATATACCACAAAGCCAATGTAGGGGTACAAAATCAGGATTTTCTCAGAAATCTTATTCCCGGGTGCCTTTTACAGCCCAATAACCACTGATGGCCAGCCACATCAAAGACCGGGAGGATTGCTATTCAGTTTGGATGGCTTTGACCACCTCAACGGCGTTTAACGCCATGTGATACAAAAAGGTGGCGTGCAGCAGATCGCCATGATGGGGCATGGCGGGCAAAGTTTCAGCCGCATCGACCGGGAGATGCCAGGTCTGGACACAATTTTCCGGGACGATCACCCTGCGGGGCGTGTGATAGGCGTTGGCATGAAATTTAAGATAGGTGGCCAGGTGGTAAACGCACAGGTCGGTCACATCGCCAACCACAATAAACGTATCCAGGTGTTCCCGCACGTTTAGCCAATCCACAAAGTCTGTGTTGATCGCCGGGTGGATCGAATCTTTATAGATGGTCCTCAACTGGTCGTAAAACGGCAGTGATTTGATCTCATCAACAGCCTCAGCCTGCTGTGTGCCTTTGACCACATGCTCGCCGTAGGCCTCAAACTCGAGGGAATCCGCTTCATGCGCATCCTGCAACAGCAGGATCTCGCGCACGCCCCGCGACCAGGCAGCACGCATCAATTGGCCGATGGGCTTGCCAATCGGCGCCACGCGCGGGCTGGCCAGCGGACCTTCATAAAGGAAGCCATTGATCACATCCACCGAAATAACGGCAGTGTGCTCAGGCTCAGTGATGGCTTCATCCAGGGTTAGCGTGGGCAAGTTTGCCACGAAATCCTCTAAGTAATCAAGAAATTGCTGTGATTTTTGTGCTAAAGACATTAATACCTCCATTGATCGTTTTGCTTCCTTACCCGTTTACTATACCGGATGCATCTCAGAGAATCGTTAATCCTTTGGGTATACCCAAAAAGCATGGGCGGCTATTGACACACAGGTTGAACCTACTCATCCGCCACAGGATTGATCATATCAGCGCAAAGCTGTATTAATGGACAGAAAATGCGCCTTTTTGGGGCAAGAGGATGTGCCCGACCAACCTCAATAGGCAATCTGGCTGATGGCGCTGAGGGTTTCCAGGTGGTGATGCGAAAAGATCTCGCGCACCGTACCGGTCAGCCCACGGGCCACCAGGCTGTGGGTAAGAGCCATGCCACCGGAATAGCTGACGCCATCCAGCAGCGGTCCGTCTGAGATGCCCGTGGCCACAAAGAAGGTGTCATTGGAAGATACCAGGTCCTCCAGGGTCAGAACGCGCGCGAGATCAAATCCCGCCGCCTGTGCCTGCTGGCGATCCTCTGCGCTGCGGGGCCAGAGAATACCCTGGATGGTGCCGCGCATAGCCCACAGACCGCAAGCCGCCAGCACAGCCTCAGGCGTCCCGCCGATGCCCATCAGCACGTCAATTCCGGTGCCCGGCCAGGCGGTCATCAATGCGCCGGCCACATCACCCGCGGGAATCAAGCGGATGCGGGCGCCGCATTCACGCACCTCATGGACCAAACGCTCGTGCCGGGGCCGATCCAGGATGACCACTGTCACCTCATCCAGGTCCATACCCTTGGCGTGGGCTACTTTTGTGAGGTTGTCCTTGACCGGGGCTTCAATATCGATCACATCCTTGGCCTCCGGGCCGACGGCAATTTTAGACATATAGAACATCGGGCCAGGGTCAAACATGGTGCCGCGCGGCGCGGCTGCCACGGTGGCGATCGCGTTGGGCATGCCCTTGGCAACCAGTTCCGTCCCCTCCACAGGGTCAACGGCAATATCCAGCTCTGGCGGTTCGCCGGTGCCAACCACCTCGCCATTGAACAACATCGGCGCGTGGTCTTTCTCACCCTCTCCAATCACCACGGTCCCTGCCATCTCAATTTCGTTCAGCA
>JBLRWR010000130.1:0-5426 GCA_047921135.1 Candidatus Brevefilum sp. | reverse complement strand
TACGAAACCTGAGGCTGCCGTTAGCCCCGTTTGGCTCACGGATCAAACGCACTTCAATGCGGTGGTTGCCCCCGCGCTTTTGGAATTCTCCGATGATCCTGCCCACTGCAAGGGTGTTTTCTGGCGCGGCAAAGCTGATCAATTGCCGGTCTGAGCTGGCATGGAATGAGGTCAGTGCGGATAAGAAATAGACGGCTTCCAGGAGCGTCGTTTTGCCCTGGGCATTATTACCCACCAACAGAAAGATTTCCCGGGGAAAATCGACATCCAGCCGGGAAAAACTGCGGAAGTTGGTCAGCGACAAGTGTTTTAGATACATTAATGGCTAAATGGTTTCATCCTCATCCAGATCTGGCTGCCAGATTTGCTCGGCCCGATCGGTGTAGAGCATGCCGTTGATATGATCAATCTCATGTTGAAAAATTCTGGCCAGCCAGCCCTGCGCTCGTATCTTTATCTTCTTACCGGAGGCATCCTGACCCTTCACTGTAACAACCTGTGCGCGCGCCACTTCACCAGCAAATCCGGGGACGGACAGGCACCCCTCAATCCCCACCACACTTTCTTCCGATTGTTTAACTATCTCCGGGTTGACCAGTACATACAGTTGTTCCGGGATGGTTTCGTCATCCTCGTTGCCGAATTCAACCACGATCACCCGCTGGGAGACTCCGATTTGCGGCGCGGCCAAACCCACACCGGGCGCCGCTCGCATGGTCTCAATCATGTCTTCTACCAAATTTTGCAGCGCTTTATCAAACACCTCAACCGGCTGTGCTTTTTGACGCAAAACGTGTTCAGTGTAAGGATATATTGTTCGAATGGTCATAAATTAAACTCCCAATAAATTCTACCCGTAAGTTCTGGTTTTCAAAGGCCGTCACCCAGCCTTAATCAGGTCAATTGTTTCTGTCAATCCGATGGCGGCGAGTGGGTTGAGCCGTGGAAGTTTTGCGATGATAGCTCGCAATCCACTCAGAAACCCGCTCCCGCTCTGCATCGATCTCAAACTGCCTGACCTTGTCCAACCGCTCTCCCATCCTGTAGAAAATATCCTCTTGCACCTCAGATGGATGATAAACATGATCAAAAGATAAACGCGAGTTACCAACAACGATGTACACCGTTCCAAAGTTGAACAGGAACCCCCACAATCCCAGCCGTTCATATTCGATGCTGAGCACATTTTCCAGAGGGGCAGACCGGCGCCTGACCTTTCCAAGGGGCTTGCGGTCTAAATCAATGATCTGATTTAGCGTCACCATAAAAACATCATTGCGCCAATCCGCATAAACATACAGCATCCATAAAAAAACTGCAAACATCAACAAGATCAACAGCACCAAACCCTCGGTGATCGGCAGGAAAGCCCACCGGCCGGCCAGGCGCATGATCATCGCCACGATGGTCAGTGCCAACAGTAACGCCGGCAGCCACATATGGCTGATCAGCACAAACCAGTGCTTGCGATAGGTGATGATGCCATCCTTCTCGTACCTTAAGCGGATAAAATCTGAAAACAACCAGGCCAAAAATCCTGGCTCTTTTCCGGTCGGACTGGTTTCCTCCTGGCTTTGCGCTGTCACCGCCAAGGCTGGATCATCATCGTCTTCTGAGGGGAGGTCCAGTTTCTCTTCTAATTTACGAGCCATCATGCGGGCTTCTTCACGGCGATTAAATGATTTTGATCGGTGCCAATAGGATTCAACCATCTGGGCAGTAACCTCTGTGTATGCGATCTCCCGCAGGCGAATGGTGCCCACATAGGTCGTCACGACCACATCCCCATAGCCCAGCATGGTTCCTACCCGCGAGCGGTGGATGCCAACGGACATGATCGTCCGCAAAGGCGCTTCTTGCCGGCTTTCGTAGATCATGGCAATCTTCTCAATCCACACCACACGTTTATTGGTCACGATGAAATAATCATTCTGCCAATCCACAAAAGTCCAAACCAGCCAGAGCAAGCTAACCGGTAAACCAACCCCTAAAGTGATCCACCCGTAAGCGCTGTCGGGCTGCCACAATCCTTGCAACAAGCCACCCAACAGCATTGCGGCCAAACCGGTGACGATGGGTGCCACCAACTTTGACCACAGGATAGCAGAATGCCGGCGTGTCATCACATAAACGTATTCATCCTCATGCAGCCACGGCAGTGAAACCTGCATCGAGAGCTGCCGGCTGCTGATAGCAACCTCCAGCATATCCTCAACATTGGGCAACGCATCATAAATGGTAATAAAATGGTCGATATCAAGCGTGAGCACAACCGTCATCCCGCTGGCAACCGCCCGATAATACCGTGGATCATCGTATAATAACGCTTCTTCACCAAAGAAATCACCGCTGGAAAGTTTGGCAATCAGGTTTTCACCGTCAGATGGGTCATGAGAGAGGGCGACCTGTCCTTCGTAAATGACATACATGGCCTCTGATTCATCACCGATATCAAAGACCACCTCGCCATCCTGGTAAACCAACGGCATGAAAGCGCTTGCCAAACGGTGGACTTCAGATGTTTCTATTTGAGCAAAAATCGGAACCTGTGATAAAACCTCAACAACTGTGTCTTTCCTGATTTCCATACTACAAGTATAAAACATGTTCAGGGATTAATAAACAGGTCATGGATGGCACCGCTGTGCTCAACCGAAAGAGATTTATGTGCTTACTGACCGCCCTTGTCAACTGATCAAGAAATTAACCAGCCTCCGAAAAATGATTGGTGGAATACCAGAAAAGAACAAAATTCACTCTACCCAATTCATCAGGATAATCGCAAAGTTAAATATTTTCACAGAATCAACGACCTTCACTCTGTAAACACCTTATCCCCACTCAGCGATTGCCCTAACCAATTCATCAATCATCGTTATAAAATCCTCTATAATTAAGTTTGCAAACAATTTATTGCATTAACTACACAAATATGATAATATTTATCTTGTTTTCTACATTTAAGTGATTGGCCGTCCGATGATCTGCACAAATTGCCAAGCCGAGCTCCCTGCTGAAGCACACATTTGCACAGCATGCGGTGTCCCTGTTTCGGTCAACATCCAGCGGGAAGACCTGTATTTCTCACGCATGGCATCCTCCGCGCCCACACCCCTGATCAACAAAGTGCGTTCAGCACCGTATCTCACCAAAGAAAGGCGCACCGTTACCGCGTTGATGATTACGATTGCCAACCTGACGGAATTCAATGAGAAAATTCCGAACAAAAAACACCTCGTCGTGCTCAATGGATTGCTGGATCGGATTGCGAAGCGGGTTTTCGAATACGAAGGTGCCATTGCTAAATTATGGAAAAATACAGTCCTCGCCTTCTTCGGTGCACCCATCTCCCACGAGGATGATCCCCTGCGCGCTGTGCATACTGCCGGGTTAATCACAGAGGATATCACCCGTTACAATGAAGAGCTCATGGAAACCTATCAGGTTGGCCTGCAGCTCAAAATTGTGCTCAATACCGGGCCCATCCTGATCGGCAATATCAAACCCAATCTCAAATTCGAATTTCAATCCCTTAATGGAACCCTCGAGTGCATAGACCGGGCCATTAGAGCCAAAATCCCCACTGATAAAACCATTCTCTTTGAAGATACCTTCCAATTTATTCGCTCTTTCGTCAAGGGCACCAAGTTAGAACCCGTCGCCTGTGAAGATTTGGATGAACAATTATTTCTCTGGCAGGTGGATGAAATCATCAAACTCAGGGACATGCTGCACCGCTCTCCCATCTCATCGACCACAGCCCTGGTCGGGAGGAAAAAAGAACTGGCATCATTATTAGAGCTCAGCGAAACCGTCCTGGCGGGTCTGGGCCGTGTGGGTTTGGTGCTGGGAGACCCCGGCATTGGCAAATCCAGGTTGATTCTGGAGTGGAAACGCCAGTTAAAATCACAAAACCAGGATACCCCCATCCGTTGGATTGAAGCCCACAGCCAGTCCTTCGGTCAGGAACTGGCTTACCACCTGCTTAAAAACCTCCTTAGGGCAGCAATGGATATCGCAGGGGCCACACCGGATTCACGCGTCATCGACATCCTAAGTGAAACCATTGAACATGAGATCTGCCCTGATGATGAAAATTTACTGCTTTACCTGGCGCATCTTTTAGACCTCGGCCTTTCCGACCAGGAGGAAGCACAAATCCACCTGTTACAAGCCCAGGAACTACGCGCAAAATATTTGTATTCGATCGAAACCTTCTTCCGCTGCCTTTCCAACAAGCAACCCCTGATCATCGTCCTGGAAGAGCTGCAATGGGCAGACGCCTCATCTGTTGACCTGCTAATTGACACACTCTCCTTGACCTCCTCATCCCCAATTTTGTTCTGCCTGGTTTCCCGCCATGAACATGACTCATTCGGTTGGAACCTGGTCAAAGCAGCCCGTGAACAGATTGGCTTGCGCCTGACGGAAATCAGCCTGGAGAACCTCACAGAAAACGAAAGCCAAACCTTTGTAGAGCAATTGATCAACATTAAACAAATCCCTGCATTCATTCATAATACAGTGATTAGTAAATCGGAGGGGAATCCTTATTTTATTGAAGAGCTGATCCGCATGCTGATTAATGATGGCATTTTACTCAAAAACGGGGAAGGTCTGATGGTTGCGCCGAAAATCGATGAGGACAAAATTCCCGATAGCCTCCAGGGATTGCTCACAGCTCGTATTGACCGGCTGCCGGAAGATGCCCGGTTAACCCTGCGGATTGCCAGCGTCATTGGCCGTTATTTTCACGAAAAGGTCATCGATCATGTCATGAAGGAACATGCGCCGGGGGTGAACCTCCTGGAACAACTTAACGTCCTCGAATCCCAGCGCATGATTTCTGTAGCGGATGTTAAGCCAGCCCTGGCATATAAATTCAACCACATCCTTCTGCACGAGGCTGCCTATCATTCAATCGTTGAAGTAGATCGGGCTGATTTGCATCTCAGCGTCGGCCTGGCCCTTGAAAAGCTTTATCCCGAACAGTTAGGACGCCTGGCATCCCAACTGGCACAGCATTTCACGGTTGCCCACAAACATCCCAAAGCGCTCCATTACCTGGATTTGGCCGGGCACGAATCCATGGACGCGTATGCCACCGCCGAAGCTGAGACCTATTTTTCCAGAGCCGTTCTGCTCGCCTCAGACCCCGAGCAACTGGCGCACCTGAACAACGACTTAGGTGAAGCCTATGCGCAACAGGGAAAACATCGCCAGGCGGTCAAAGCCTGGAAGGAGGCAATCCGCCATCTGCGCCAAATTGGAGATATCGATCAGCTTGCCAGGGTTTACGCCCGGTCAGCCCGTTCAGCCTGGTGGGGCTTTGATCCCAAGCGCAGCCTTGAGATTTGTCTTGAGGGCTTACAGGCCGTTGAGGGCGCAGAGGAAAGCCCGGAGATTGCCTACCTCATCCATGAAAC
>JBLRWR010000129.1:0-5468 GCA_047921135.1 Candidatus Brevefilum sp. | reverse complement strand
GAAATCTCCGACAAATGACTTGATACTATACGAAGTTCTTCGGATAATATTTGAACGTACTGCGGGATTAATGATTCTTTGCCTGCATAGGTGATAAAATCACAATAATGGCAGCGATGCTTACAAAATGGAATATGGATGTATAAACTGTAGTTCATCAGCCTATTTATACCATCCCCCCAGAGATTGTTGCGTATTGCACTTTTTTGAAGCCATGAGGTATACTAGGCGAGAATTATCATGAGCCCAGAAAAAAATTCTTCCACAAAATTGTGTCCTGTATGCGGCACTCGGTTGAGTGAAACGGCCACCCGCTGTCTTGTGTGTGGCACCGAACTCGATCAAAAAGCCGATTCAAAGAAATCTGCCGAGGTACGTGCAAAACGGCTTCCCGAACTTACTCTCAGCCTGCCCGCGATCTTGGGACTTTTGGCGTTATTTATCACACTGGTTGCGGTGGTGATCTTTTTGGTATTAAGTCCCACCGATCCTGTTGAGATCGCTGAAATCACACCAGAGGCGGGCACACCTACAGCCAGCCCTACGATCACTGAGACACCAACCATCACAATGACGCCCACAGAAGCGCCCACCTGGACGCCTCTACCGCCGATTGATTATGTGGTCAGGCCAGGCGATTCATGTGCAGGTATCGCAGCTGTGTTCAATGTTTCGGTCCAGAGCATCATCCTTGAGAACAACTTAGCAGCAAACTGTGATCTTTTCGAAAACCAGGAATTGCGGATTCCACAACCGACGCCCACAGCATCCCCGCAACCTACTGCAACGCTCAGTGAGATTGAACAAACCGAAGCGGCATGCGAGACGATCAACTACACTGTTCAGGCCAACGATACACTGAGTTCGATCGCCAATAATTACAACGTTACCATGACAACCATTCGGGAGTACAACGGATTGCCGAGTGACACGGTCTTTGAAGGCCAAAACCTGGTGATCCCACTCTGCCTTCGCCGCCCAACTGCAGGCCCAACACCCACGCCGACACAACTCCCGCCCTATCCCGGTCCCAATTTGCTCCTGCCAGCGGACGGCGCATCCTTTGTGTCCGCAACGGATACCATTACGCTTCAATGGGCAGCAGTAGGCGCCCTCGAAACGAATGAGGCCTACGCTGTGATGATCACAGACCTGACCAGTGAAGACAAATTCACTGTCACCGAGTACGTCAGGGATACCTCATTAATCGTTCCGTCCTCATTTGTCCCGACGGATGGCCGGCCTCACATTTTCCGATGGTCAGTTTACATTGTCCGGCAAATCGGCGGAGATGAAGAAAATGGAGAAAACTGGGAAGTGGCCGGCAACCGCAGTGAGGCACGTGTGTTCGCCTGGGTCAACCTATCCACACTTCCATAAACAGAAACTAAAACCCGGAGGATCGATCCTCCGGGTTTTTTGATTAATCCCAAGCCTTAGTCTTGATTCTCTAAATTTTCTAAGTAACGTGTAGCTTGAATTCCTGCCGCTGCACCCATCCCTGCAGAGGTGATGACCTGACGAAAGTGGGGATCAGCTATTTCACCAGCTGCAAAGACGCCGGGAATGGAGGTTTCCATAAATTTATTGACAACAATATAGCCCTTGTCATCCATTTCAAGTTTATTTTCAAATAATTCGGTGTTGGGTTTGTGACCAATAAATATAAAAATACCTTCTGTAGGCATAACGTGCTCTTCATTGGTATTGACGTTTTGAATCCGAACGCCATCGACGCGGTCCTCGCCCAAAATCTCAGTGACCACTGAATTCCAAACAAAGCTGATCTTGGGATTGGCAAAGGCGCGGTTTTGCAAGATCGCACTGGCCCTGAGTTGATCTCTGCGGTGGATGATCGTCACCGATTTGGCAAATCGTGTAAGAAACAACCCCTCCTCCAAGGCGCTATCGCCACCACCAACAACCACAATGTCCTTTTCTTTAAAAAACCAGCCATCACACGTTCCGCAATAAGAAACACCACGGCCTGTGAGAGCCTTTTCGCCCGGGATATTCAATTTTTTAGGGTCAGCGCCTGTGGTTATGATCAGGCTTTTCCCGGCATAAGTTTTACTATAGGTATGAACCTTAAACGGCCCTTGCTGTAAATCAACACCGGTGGCATAGTCCATTACAATCTCAGCCCCAAAACGCTCAGCCTGGGCTTGAAACAACTGCCCCAATTCTGACCCGCCTATGCCTTCAGGAAAGCCCGGATAATTCTCGATGGTATCCGTCGTAGATGCCTGTCCGTACAGGGTCATACCCGTTAGGATAAGCGGGGACAATTCAGCCCTGGCCGCATACAGCGCAGCAGCCAATCCGGCAGGCCCAGACCCAAGGATCAGCACGTCTCTTACTTCAAGGTTTTCTTCGTCATTTTTTGGCATGTTCATAGAATCACTCCTGTGATTTTTATTTTATTAGATGCAATCATGAGGTAAAAAGTTACATAATCGCCATGGAACTCCCTGTTGTAAAAACCCAATTCAGCGCTCGCCTTATAGAACCAGGATCAAATTATACTGGGAAAAAATTCCCAATGATGGTTAAAATATCCAATCTGACATATAATCAGAACGATTACACCAGAACAAAGGATAGGCATGACAACAGAAACCACAAACGCAGCACTTAATTACTTTCACACCCACCAAATCAATTTACAAAACGAGTTCATTGATTTCCTGCGTATTCCGTCAGTCTCAACCAGTGATACCCATCAACCAGATATTCTCAACGCAGCTGATTTCTTGGTAAGAAAGCTGACCGAGATCGGGTTTGACCAAGTCAGAGCCTTTGCTACAGCCAAACACCCCATCGTTTATGCTGAAAAGCTTGTTGACCCTTCCAAACCGACCATCCTGGTTTACGGGCATTATGATGTACAGCCACCTGACCCGCTGGATCAATGGCACCATCCGCCCTTTGAAGCGCAAATCGAGGGCGAGTATATTTTTGCCCGGGGTGCTTCCGATATGAAAGGCCAAATCTGGGCCACGATCGAGGCCTTGGAATCCATCGGAAATACCAACGAATTTCCTGTTAACCTTAAGTTCCTGATCGAAGGCGAGGAGGAAATAGGGTCACCAAGCCTGGATGCATTCTTGAACGAGCACAAAACAATGCTGAAGTGTGATGTTGTACTCAATCCTGATGCCGGGATGGTCGCACCAGACAAACCCACCATTACCTATGCGCTAAGGGGTTTAGCCTACTTTGAGCTGCGGATCTTTGGCCCATCTGCAGATTTGCATTCCGGCCTGTTTGGCGGTGTGGTCGACAATCCAGCCAATGTCCTGTGCCGGTTGATCGCTGGAATGCATGATGCTTCTGGAAAGGTCGCTTTGCCAGGGTTTTATCGCCATGTGAGGGCGATTGCGCCTGAAGAAAGCGTCGAACTCTCACGAATTGGGATGGATGAGGAAACACTGAAATCCATGACCGGCGTGCCGGCATTGGGCGGTGAAGACGGATACCAACCCATTGAGCGTACTGGCGCCAGGCCAACCCTGGACGTAAACGGCTTGTACTCAGGGTACATTGAGAAAGGTGCCAAAACCATCATCCCTGCCTATGCCATGGCAAAAATCTCCACGCGTTTGGTTCCAGATCAGCATCCGGAAAGTGTCTATAAAAGTCTTGAGACCTACCTTGAAGAAAATGTGCCGGAAACCGTCAGATGGGAGCTTGACTATTTATCAGGCGCACCCGCATATATCGCAGAGGATGATACGCCAGGCGTTAACTCGTTCGTAAAGGCCTTGCAAGCCACCTGGGGTGTGCAGCCTTTGCGTAAAAGAGAAGGCGGTTCCATCCCCGTGGCCACCGCAATGAAAAATATCCTGGGTGTCGACTCAATTATTACGGGGTTTGGCCTGCCTAACGATCAGATCCACTCGCCCAATGAGCGGATGCACCTACCCACACATTTAAAAGGCGTTGAGGCGTTAATCCGCTTTTTTCTTAGCTATACTAAAATTGAGGATAAATAAATGAATGAACGAATGCCCGCTTATGGCGGTCAGGCAGTGATCGAAGGCGTCCTTATGCGCGGCCAGCACGCGGTTGCCATGGCCAATAGGTCGCCCAATAATGAAATCATTATCACCCATGAGGAATTATCCGGCCTTTACAACAGCAAATTGGCAAAAATTCCTTTTTTAAGGGGCTTAATTGGGTTGTGGGATGCTTTGGGCCTTGGGGTCAGATATTTGACCCTTTCGGCCAATGTTCAGACGGGTGAAGAAGAGAAAATAGAGGGCCCTGCCCTGTATTTTACTGTGGCCATTTCTCTGATCTTTGGCATTGGGCTATTCTTTTTGCTTCCGGCGCTCATCTCTGGATTGTTGGCGCGATTTGTGGCGATAAGCGCCTGGATTGTAAATTTGTTCGAAGGCATCTTCCGGCTGATGCTGTTGATCGTGTACTTATGGGCCATTAGCAAAATGCCGGATATCCAACGGGTGTTTATGTATCATGGCGCTGAACATAAAACGATCAATGCTTATGAAGATGGCTCTGAATTGACCGTCGATAAAGTAGCTGCTTATCCGCTTCAACACCCACGTTGCGGCACATCCTTCATTCTGACATTGGTGCTGCTTTCAATTTTGTTGTTTTCCCTTTTCGGCCCGCTTCCCCTGCATTGGCGTTTACTCACACGCCTATTGATGATCCCGGTGCTGGCTGGCCTGGCGTATGAATACATCAAATTACTCTCGAAACACTTAGATAAACCCTTTGTGCAATTCATTATTAAACCAAACCTTGCTTTGCAAAACATGACCACTCGAGAACCTACTGAAGATATGCTTGAAGTCGCGATCCAGGCTTTTAATTCAATGACCGCATTGGAAAAAGAGCTCACCGTGAACAAAGACGTTCGTCCATAACCAGGAGGAATTGGGCCCATGAAACCCTGGCAATTGCTCTTAACGGGTGTATTGTTCGGGCTTTTGGCAGCTGGTGCGATCTTGCTGATTGCACAACCTGAACGTGGTACACCGATCACGCTCTCACCGCCGCCTGCTCCTACGGTCACCACACTGCCCAATCCCACGTCTACGTCAACCCCGATTCATGTGCTGATCAAAGGGCAGGTCGCTACACCTGGGGCCTATTATCTCTCCCGTGGGTCCAGACTGCTGGATTTGATTGATGTAGCAGGCGGGCTGACTGAACAGGCTGATGCAGACCGGGTCAATGATGTCTTTCTCTTACGTGATGGTGATTATTTTTACATCCCTAAAGCGGGCGAGAACATCCCTGAAACCGCCCGCAACGCACCCGGTAATAACCCATTAGATCAACCTGGCTATTATGATTATCCGCTCAATATCAACACGGCTAGCCAAGATGCGTTTGAATCGCTGCCCGGTATCGGGCCATCCAAAGCCGGGGATATCATTGCCTACCGGGATCAAAATGGCTTATTTGAAACCGTTGATGACCTGTTAAACGTACAG
>JBLRWR010000128.1:0-5476 GCA_047921135.1 Candidatus Brevefilum sp. | reverse complement strand
TTTCTTAAACCTTTTAGCAATCAACTATCAGCTATCAGCTATGAGCTATCAGCTATCAGCTATGAGCTATCAGCTATCAGCTATCAGCTACCATCTGCTCACCGGAGAAGAACATGAAAGCCGTCATCCAGCGTGTCACACAAGCAAAAGTCACCGTCGAGGGCCAGGTTGTGGCCGAGATTGGGCCGGGTTTACTGATTCTGCTGGGCGTGGCTCCTGATGACACCCTGGCGACCGTGGAACAAATGGCGGATAAGATCGCCCATCTGCGCATTTTTGAAGATGCGGAAGAGAAGATGAACCTCTCTGCCCTGGATGTGGGCGGCGAGGCAATCGTGGTCTCTCAGTTCACGCTGTACGCCGACACCAGCCGGGGACGGCGACCCTCCTTTATCGGTGCAGGCAAGCCAGACCTGGCCGAGCCGCTGGTTGCGGCCTTCGCTGACCACCTGGCTGCCCGCGGGATTCCCACCCAGACGGGTGTGTTTGGCGCGCATATGGAGGTGAGCCTGGTCAACGCCGGGCCTGTGACCATTTTGATGGACTATTAATTCCCGCAAAGCATGCTCAACCTAACCAACCCAGCGTTAATCCTGAACACTTTAAAAACCAAGCGGGGCGCATAAATGGCGCCCCGCGTAGGTATGGTTAAAATTCTATTTAGGCTCGAGATTCACTAACCGTTCCCGTTGCCGTCTGCCAGGCGGGCGGCGCGCAGGGTGTTGCGCAGCAGCATGGCAATCGTCATTGGGCCCACACCACCGGGCACCGGGGTGATCGCGCCGGCAACTTCTGCAACCTCATCAAAGGCCACATCGCCCACCAGCCGGTAACCGCTCTTGCGGCTGGCATCCTCAACGCGGTTCACACCCACGTCGATCACGATCGCGCCGGGTTTGATCCAATCCCCGCGCACATACTCGGGGATACCCACCGCGGCCACCAGTACATCCGCCTCACGGATCAGGCCAGGGATATCCTTGGTGCGCGAGTGGCAGATGGTCACCGTGGCATTGGCCTTCACCAGCAGCAAGCTGACCGGCATGCCCACAATGTTTGAGCGGCCTAAAACCACCGCGTTCGCGCCAGAAAGTTCAGCGCCGCTGTGCTCCAGCAGGTACATCACGCCCGCCGGGGTGGCGGGGATGAACAGGGGCTCCCGGCCTTTTTGCGCCAGGCGCCCAATATTGATCGGGTGAAAGCCGTCCACATCCTTTTGCAGGCTGATCGTGTTGAGCACCCGCTCCTCATCCAGGCCGGCCGGCAAGGGCAGCTGCACCAGGATGCCGTGAATGTTGGGGTCGGCGTTCAGCTTGCGCACCAGGCCTTCGACCTCCTCCTGGGTAGCATCGGCTGGCAGCTCGTGCCCGATGGAGGTGATATCAGCCTCCTGGCAGGCCTTGTGCTTCATGCGCACATACACCTTTGAGGCGGGATTCTCACCCACGATCACGGTTGCCAGGCCGGGCGTCGGCAGACCCTTCTCAACCCGTTCGGCAACCTTCTGTTTAACTTCTTCGCGCAGGGCTTCAGCGATGGCTTTACCATCAATCAATTTCGCATGCATTTAACCTCCAAATATTCTGATTTTCTCACGATTATACCTGGACACCGATTATAATCGTAGCATGATGACAAAACCTACTCAAAACCAACCCATGGTGATCGGCATCGCCGGGGGTACAGGCTCGGGGAAGACCACCCTGGCGGACTTGATCCTCAAGCGCATGGGATCTGACCGCATCGCCTATCTGGCACATGATGCCTACTACAAAGACCAGCAGCACCTGTCGCTTGAGGCGCGCGCCCAGGTCAACTACGATCATCCTGATTCGCTGGAGACCGACCTGATGGTCCGCCAAGTTCAGGAGCTGTTGGCCGGCCAGGCAATCGAGATGCCAGCTTACGACTTCAGCATCCACAGCCGCAAGACTGAGACGATACATGTCGAACCAAAGCCGGTCATCCTGGTGGAGGGCATCCTGATCTTCGTTGAAAAAGACCTGCGCGACCTGTTTGATATGAAGATCTTTGTGGATACCGATGCCGATCTACGCTTCATCCGGCGGCTGTTGCGGGATGTCAAAGAACGCGGCCGCACGGTCCAATCGGTGGTGGACCAGTATCTGCGCACGGTGCGCCCGATGCACCTGGAATTTGTGGAGGCCTCAAAACGGTATGCCGATATCATCGTGCCGGAGGGCGGGATGAATGTCGTCGCGCTGGACATGGTCATCGCCCGGCTGCAGTCTTTGCTCCAAGGAGAGCTGCCAGACGATGCCCAATGAAAACCCCACTATCCCGGAAGAGGAAACCAAACCCGAACGCCTGCCGCTGACCCAGCGCCTCTCCAAGCGGACCCTGAACATCATCCGCGTGGTGGTCTTGCTGGCCGTGATCGCGCTGACAGTGATCCTGATCATCAACCGGGAGCGCATCCAGGCGCTGCAGGGGTTTGGCTACCCTGGCATCTTCTTATTTTCGATCCTGGCCAATGCCACCATCCTGGTGCCCGTGCCAGGAGTAATATTCACCTCCGCCATGGGGGCGGTCTTTAACCCCTTGTGGGTCTCCATCGCTGCGGGCGCGGGGGCAGCCCTGGGCGAGCTCTCCGGCTACATGGCAGGCTTCAGCGGGCAGGCCGTGGTGGAGAACGCCAAACGCTATGACCGGGTGGTCAGATGGATGCGTACATACGGCGACGTGACCATCCTGTTCCTGGCCTTCATCCCCAACCCCCTGTTTGACCTGGCCGGCATGCTGGCCGGAATGCTGAAAATGCCGGTGTGGAAGTTCTTGTTTTATTGCGTGATCGGCAAGATCCTCAAGATGATGATGTTCGCCTATGCGGGTGACTGGGTGGTCACCTTACTGGAAGGCATATTTTAACCCCAACAGAGGTGGGAGTTCCTAAATACCCCCTGTAGAGAGGAAACGATGAATATTCAAGCCATTGACCAATATATCGAAGCCCACCTGGATGCAAGCGTGGAAGAGCTCTCGCGCCTGTGCGCCCAACCCAGCGTGGCTGCACAGAACCTGGGTATCGACGCCTGCGCCGCATTGGTAGCCGATGCGCTGAAGGCGCGCAGGTTTGAGGTCAATATCCTGCCCACAGGCGGATCGCCGGTGGTGTTTGCCGAGCGGGCTGGCCGAAGCGAGGCCACGTTGGTGGCTTACAACCATTACGACGTCCAGCCGGCAGAGCCCCTGGCATTATGGGAGACGCCGCCCTTCGAGCCCACCGTGCGCGAGGGCCGCTTGTTTGCCCGCGGCGTGGCGGATAACAAGGGCAATTTTGCCGCCCGCCTGCACGCCATCGACGCCATTTTGGCGCAGGATGGCGAGCTGCCCTGCCGGGTCAAGTTCGTTGTGGAGGGCGAAGAGGAGATCGGCAGCGTCAACCTGGCCCCCTTTGTGCAGGCAAATAAGGACCTGCTGAGCGGGGATGTATGTGTATGGGAGGTGGGCGGGGTGGACCACCAGAACGCACCCATCCAGATGCTGGGCTTACGGGGCATCTGCTATGTAGAACTGCGGGTGCGCACCGCCAGCCAGGATGTCCACTCTGGAACGGGCGGCTCGATCTTCCCCAATGCCGCCTGGCGCCTGGTGTGGGCATTGAACACGCTCAAAGATCAATTTGAAAATATCCTTCTGCATGGGTTTTATGACTCAGTCATCCCGCCCACGCCGCGCGAGAAGGAGCTGCTGGCGCAGCTGCCCGATATGCGCGCCCATTACCGCCAAGTTTACGGCCTGGATGGGTTCCTGAAGGACATCGATGATCCCCTCGAGCTGGCCATTGAAGCCGTCTTCCAGCCGACCTGCACCATCTGCGGGCTGACTGCCGGCTACCAAGGCCAGGGCTCCAAGACCGTCCTGCCGGCAGAGGCCAGCGCCAAGGTGGACTTCCGCCTGGTGCCCGATCAGCGGCCCGAACAGGTGCTGGCGCAGCTCAGGGAGCACCTCGATGCCCACGGGTTTGCCGATATCGAGATCGTCGACCTGGGCGGTAACCCGCCCGGCAAAACCGACCCCGATCATCCCGCGGTCAGGCTGGCGGTCAGGGCGGCCGAGGACGTCTACGATCAGCCCTCCCGCATCTATCCCCTCATTGGCGGGTCGGGTCCCAATTACCTCTTCCAGGAAACCCTGGGCCTGCCGATCATCTCCTGCGGTGCCGGGGATGCCCACTCCCAGGTGCATGCCCCCAACGAATCGATCAGCCTTGAGCTGTACGCCAAAGCCGCCCGGCATTTTGCCCGCATTCTGCACATGATGGGGGACTATTAAGCAGCATTGAGGGCGTAAAACAGCATAATTTTCGCATGCAAGCCCCCAGGCGGCACCCCATGCGGATATTTGCCTTAATTTCAGCAGCGGGTAAGATTGATGGTCGTTTGTGACCAGAATCGTTCACCGAGGAGAGCAATTAGTTATGACAACAGTGAATAATGCAAAAAAGATCCACCCGGCCCTCGATTGGCTGCTACGCTTGTTCAAGGGCATTATGGTAGGGATCGGCTTCATCACCCCCGGGCTATCCGGCGGCGTGCTGGCGGTGGTGCTGGGAATTTACGAGCCCCTGATCCGCTTTTTGGGCAACCTGCGGCATAAATTCATCCAAAATGCGCTCTTTTTCCTCCCCGTGGCGGTGGGCGGTGTGATTGGCATGGTGGCCTTTGCCGCCGTGGTCGATATTGCCTTCACCCACCAGCCGGCACTGTTCACCTGGTTGTTCATCGGCTTTATCACCGGCACCTTCCCTGCGCTGTTCAAAACCGCAGGCGAACAGGGCCGAACCTGGTCCCATTGGCTGATCCTGGCCGTTGTAGCAGTCGGCACCCTCTTTTTACTGCGCTGGATGGACAGTGTCCAACTGGTGCAGCTGACCCCATCCTTTGGCACCTGGCTGCTGAGCGGCGCGTTGATTGGGCTGGGGGTGGTCGTCCCGGGCCTCAGCCCCTCCAACTTCCTGATCTATTTCGGCATCTATCAGCCCATGGCGGCCGGCCTGCGCGTGCTGGACCTGGGCGTGGCAATCCCCCTCGGGCTGGGCGGCCTGATCATCGTGCTGGGCCTGGCCAAGCTGATCGCCTGGCTGTTCAAGAAGGCCTACACCGTCATGTACCACCTGATCCTCGGCGTGGTGATCGGCTCAACCATTGCCATCATCCCGGAAGGCGTCTCAGGCTGGATGATCGCCCTCAGCGCACTGCTGTTCGTGCTGGGCGCCCTGGCCTCGTTTGGTATGTCCAAACTGGATGAGAAATACGAGCGCGAGGAGTTGTTTGCCTGAAGTGGTATGAGGTAATTAGGGAGTAGGTATTAGGGGGATAAACCTGGCGCAGGTGACGCATTCAAAGTGAAAAGTCACGATATTTTGTCATTGTCAGCCCGTCAGGGCGTCGCTACGGTTTCTCAGACTCACCCACCTTTCACCTCCCCTCGTTTATCGCCCGCGCTCTGATAC
>JBLRWR010000127.1:0-5482 GCA_047921135.1 Candidatus Brevefilum sp. | reverse complement strand
GTCAATGACAGCGGCGGGATGGTGGCGTTGACACGGTAGCCGTTGGGCAAACGCGCATCCACCATGGGCGAAGATTCGTCCACCCGCCTGCCAATGGGGGAGACGATCCGGTCAATCACCCGCATCAGGTGGGCATCATCCTCAAATTTGACCGATGTCGGTTCAATCAAACCAAATCGCTCCACATAGATCTGGTCGTGCCCATTGACCATGATCTCGGTGATATCCGGGTCAGAAAGTAGCGGTTCGATTGGCCCATAGCCCAGGATATCCGCGACCACCCAATCGAGCATTTGCTGCCGGATGGAATGGTTATAAAGGAGGTTTTCCTCTTCCAGGACGGCGTTGTAGCAATTTTCGACCTTGGACCTCAATCGATCAGGATCTAGTGGTTTGGACCCGTCATGATTGTCAGAAAGTAATATTTTTTGAACAGCTTCACGAATCAGGTAAAAATCATTTTCAAGGTCAGAAAACCTCGTCTGGCCTTGTTGCGTGATTGTGGGCGCTTCCCTTTTCATTGCTGGCCGGTTGGTAAACATATGCTGCTCCTTTGGGTAAATACTGTTAAAGCGCTCTTTTTTATTCGATCCTGGGGACTTGAAGGACCGTGGCTCTGGTTGTGACCATTTCATAGGGTAAATTGTTGGCTTCAAGGACCAGATCCAACGTGGAAAGGTTGGTATTGGCAAATAAAGCTAGGCAAACACCACTTCCTACTTCGATCTCGTTCACGGTGAAGATGATATCAATATTTGCTAGTATATCCTGGAAGGTGCGAAAGGCCGTTTGATATTGCTTATTGGCGGCTGACTTGACTGCTGAATCCCATTGGCTGGCCAGGGTGGGATTATTTTGGATCTTGGCAGGCGCCTGAACTGCGGTCAGTGCGTATAAGTAGTAGGATGTTGCGTCCTGATATTCCTCCATCTGTCCGAGGGTGTCACCGATCAACACTTGAATTTGGAATAAATTGGCCAGCTTTTCGACATCGCCCCACACCAGGAATTCAGCCTTTTGGAGGTACGCGTAGGCTTGGGCGAACCCGCCATCGGAATTAAGCTGTTTTGAAATGGCGTAATAAGCTTCAACCAGCAAAATAGCGGCATTGCCATCTGCAAAATCAGGGTCAGTGGCAGTGACTTGTTCTAAGTTGGTGATGGCAGCATCCCAGTCCTGATTGATGAAGCGCTCAAAGCCGGTTTGATAATATTGGGCGTTTTGGTAGTCCTGCCCGACAGTTGCATTGTCTGGGTTGAGGTCCGCGGCTTTCTCCAGGTAAATCATTGCCTGTACGATTGAGTTTAAGCTCTGGTTTTTGTCCGCCAATTGATCTGTGGCACGTAGGGTGTAAATTTGGGTCAGCAGAACTTTACTCTGTGATTGCAGATTGGTAATTTCAGAAGCCGAGGCCCCGCTTAACGGACCCAATGCCAGGGCTTTCTGGTAATTACTCTCTGCTACCTGGAGATTTGGGGTTGAAACATTTTCGTTATTCAGCAGGTTAATGGTTTGCTGCAGGTAGCTGATGGATAAACGCTCTTTAACCAGCGGTTGATCGATATTGGGGTATTGGTTCAGGGCTCCTTCATAGGCGGTGATCGCCTGAGGCCAGTTTTGCCTTTGAAAGGCCGCATGGCCATCTTCGATTAATTGTGCCATGCTGTTTCCAGCTTCAAGGGCTGCAATTTGCTCGCTCACATCCCATAACCCGGGGTTTTCGACCTCGATAGATTTGAATATGGCTAATGCCTCGCTGGGGTTATTCTCAGCGACAAACTCCAGTGCAGTCTGGTATTGTGCTTCTAGCTGCAGCAATTGCTCTGTGCGCTCAGTCAGGTCTGCCAGGTTGGGATAATTAGGGTCGACCTCCTGGATTTTTGCAATGAGATCCGCTGCCAACCCAGGTTGGCCAAGCTCTAATAATTGTTCTGCTTGGAGATAGTTTATCTCAAGCTGAGCAGCTTCTTCTGCTGATGGGCGTTCAGGTAAATCGATACCACCCATAAAGAAGACGAGTGACAGGAAAAAGGCTATCAGCACAACCACTGTGCCAATGATGGCAAAAGCGCTTAAATTTAATGTTGCTTTGCGCTTAATACGCTGTTCTCCAGCTTCCATTGAGGCCGCCATGGCCTTCACCGACAGCTTCATCTCCAGTTCATCGTTGAATTTGTTCAATACAGGATGATCGGGATAACTTTCCTGCAACTGGTCGAGCATATTTTTACACTTGGCAAATTCTGCCTGTTGATAAAGCTCGAGCAATTTGATGTAGTCAGGATTGCTCGTTAGATTTTTGGGTGTGTCAATTTGGCGCGTGGTTTCTTCGAATTCTGGAAAGTTCTCATCCGGTTGTTCGTTCTCAGGTGTGGGTAATGTGGTCATAAGCACTCATTTAACCTCATATTGTGTTTGTCACTAAAATGCGCTCAACAAAATCGGTAGCGCAGGGCCCAGGATGACGATGATCAGCGCGGGAAAGATAAATAGCGCCACGGGAAGGATAATTTTACCGGGCAGCTGGTTGGCGATTTCGCGCGCCCGTAACTGACGCATAATCCGCATTTGCGCTGCCTGGCTGTGTAATACCGCTGCATAACTCATGCCAATTTTCTCAGCCTGGACGATGGTGGCGATAAAGCGGGTCAGTTCGTCGACATCGAGCCTGCCGCTCATATTTTTCAATGCCTCGCTGCGTGAGACGCCCATTTCCATCTCACGGACGACCCGCTGGAGCTCTTGGCCTAAGGCTGTGTCCCAATAGCTACTGATCCTTTGCAGGGACTGATCGAAGCCCAGGCCTGCACTGGCGCAGACGGAGAGCATATCGAGCGCGTCAGGCAGGCCGCGCAGGATCTCATCCTGGCGGCTGCGCATGCGGCCGTTGAGCCAGGAGGCGGGCAGCAACCAGGCAATGATGATGACCAGCGCGCCCATCAAGATGTTATTCATGTCGATGTTATCGAGGTCGCTATTGAGCTGATACGCGAAGAAAAGGCCAAGACCCAAGGCGATCATCCGGATCGCAAAAAAACCAGTGGGTGTTAGATTGCCCGGGTTGCCTGCAACAATCAGTTTGTGTTCTGTCTCTGCGAGCATTTTTTGGGGTGCGTATTTGCCCAAAAAGTTGCCCAGTTTCTTGAACAAGTTGAGGATGGTGCGACTGAACAAGGACCCGCTGATCTCTCGCGGGACAATGGGGCTGGATTTGGGATCTGCGCCTAATTGATAATCGGCAATGACAAACTGTTCAACACGTTTGGTGATTTTCCTGCCACGGGTTAACCAGT
This sequence comes from Candidatus Brevefilum sp., assembly GCA_047921135.1. Lineage (GTDB taxonomy): Bacteria > Chloroflexota > Anaerolineae > Anaerolineales > Anaerolineaceae > Brevifilum. Next base: position 2,189 of record JBLRWR010000127.1, on the reverse strand, counting down.
TGTAGAGCCCAAAAATTGCCAATGCCAAGCCCAGGAAGGCCACCAGCCCTCCCACAACAATATAAATCAGATTTGTATCGATCAGGTCATAATTCATCGATGGTGCCCTTTCGTTATACCTTGATCTTGACGATCTGTCTGATCCAAATATTGCCGATGATGACGCCCAATAAAGCGATCAGGAAAAGGATTTGGGTCAGGAGTGATGTTCTGACCGAGTCAAAAAATACCGGATTGAGGATAAAAATGGCCGTGCCGGCCAGAAATGGCAGCAATGTGAGGAGATTACCGACAAAACGGGCATAGGCTGTCAGGGAGCGGATCTCTCCCATGAGCTGCATGCGGTCACGGATGGTGTTGATGGTTGTTTCCAAGACCGTGGAGAGGTTGCCGCCGACCTGGGCGTTGATGATGATGGCTGTCACCACAATTTGCAGATCTTCATTTTCCATTCGCTCTGCCAGGTTAAGCAGCGCGCCTTCCAGGCTGATTCCGAGGCGAATCTCGCGCAGGACTCGGCCAAATTCTTCTGAAGCCGGAGCTGGTACCTCGCCGACCGCCAGGTCCAGCGCCTGCATCAGGCTGTATCCAGCCTGGACTGCGCCAAGGATCAGGGTGAGGACATCGAGGAGTTGATTGTGGAATTTCTTCTGCCTTTCCGCGATGGCTCTATCGAGCAGGATCGGCGGTAGCATCAGGGCAATGGCCCCTAAGAAGATGCCACCCAGCATATTTTCCAGGAAAAACCACCCCAGTAAAAAGCCGGCTGCGATTGAAAAACCCCGCAACAGGATATATTCCGTATCGGTGATGGGCCAATAGGCGCTGGAGAGTTTGACCTGTAATTTTTCAGAGGAAAGGACGCCAAGTGTTTGATTGATCCAATCTCTGAGCTTGCCAACATCCCGGTTTGAAAGGATCAATAACTGGCGGCGGCTTGTCTCTGGCTGTTCTTCAACCACTGGGGTCACAAAGCGTTGCAGGCGTTCTTGTTTTCTTGAGGATGGCCCCTTCCGGTACAGCCACAGACCAAGCAGGACCACACCCAGCGCACTTAATAAGAAGACCCCCAAAAGGATTAACGTAAGCATATTTATGTTCATGGGGTGCCTCTTTGAGACTGGCGAATTGGACGATGTGGTTGTGTATGGCCGCTCAGTTTTATAGTCACACTTTTCTCGTTTGCTTTATTTTCTTGCTGATATTTTGATCAGGTCTTTGGTGATCTTGTTATAGGCTCTGCTGATCCGATGGCGCGGCTTCTTGAGGAGTATTGGGACGCCCTCATTCAAGCTGCTGAGCGCCAGTTCGTCATCCGCTGAGATGGTGCCAAAGATCTCGATTTTGAGGATGGATTCCATTTCATTACTCTTGACATCGGCTTTCCTTCCAGCCAGGTTGACGATCAGCAGCGTCTTTTCATTGGGATAAGAAAGGGAGGAGGCGACCTCCATAAACAAGCCTACATCGCGCATGGAGGCCAGGTCGGGGTTGAACACCAGCAGGATTTTATCGGAAGCATCCATATAGGTGACTGTGTTTTCATCGAGGTGGTTACCGCCGTCGATGATGATGTTCGGATAAACACTTTGCAGACTTTGAATGACCTTATACAGGTCTTCGGGGCGGACGCCCTGGGCCTGACTGATCGAGTTTGGGCTGGGCAGCACGTAGATGCCAGACATGTGTTTCACCACCACCTGTTCGATCAGCCGCTGATCGAGCATACCGGCATGGGCAATCAGGTCGGTGATTGAATTAGCCGTGCGCAAGTTCAAATAGAGCGCGACATGCCCGAAGAGGTGTTTTCCGTCGATCAGGAGCACATCCTCCTTGAGGGTGTTGTGCAGGCTGATAGCCAGGTTGGTGGCAATGGTTGTGGTGCCAGCACCTCCTTTGGGGCTGAACACCGTGTAGGTGCGCCTTACTTTTTCTTGTTTCTCCCCGGTGGTTTCTTCGTCCGGACGAAAATGGTTGCGTTCTTTCAGCTCAACGACACGCTTGACGGTCACCGGCAGCATCCCGGGATGATAAGGGAATTTGATAAACGCCCGTGCGCCTGAAAGCACCACCCGATCAGATTGGTTCATCTCTACTTCTGACAGGATAGCCACCACCGCAGTCTTTGGGAATTCGGCTGTGAGCTTATCGAGCAGGTTGAAGGGCTGCTTCTGGAAGGCAAAATCCAG
>JBLRWR010000126.1:0-5521 GCA_047921135.1 Candidatus Brevefilum sp. | reverse complement strand
AACCCGGATCGTAAACGATTTCAACCGTCTCACCCAGCTTCGCCCGCAGCCCATCCAACGGGGTAACCCAATGGTGCGGGTCCACCCGTGAGCTTCCGCCGCCGCTCACCACTGAGGCCGCGTTCAAACCGATCACAGCCAGCTTTTTAATCTTTTTTCGGTCCAGGGGTAATCGGTGATGCTCATTCTTTAATAGCACAATCGACTCGTTGGCCACCTCCCGGGCTAAAGCCCGGTGTTCGGGGGTATCACCGCTGCCCTCAGGCCAGTCTACCTCACCCATGACGCCCGCCCTAAAGAGCAAACCCAACATCCGCCGGGCAGCATCATCCACCCAGCGCTCATCCACCTGCCAGGTGTTCACAGCAGCTTCCAGGGCCTGCCCGAAATAGCGCGCTGGCCCTGGCATTTCCAGGTCAAGCCCGGCCTGGATGGGCGTGAAGATGTCATGCACCGCACCCCAGTCCGAGACAACGACACCCTCAAAGCCCCATTCTTCTTTGAGGATCTTTCGCAGCAAAGTCTCATGCTCACTGGCATAGGTGCCGTTAATGCGGTTATACGAACACATCACCGTCCAGGGATGGGTTTCCTTAACGATCGTTTCAAAGGCTGGCAGGTAAATCTCGCGCAAGGTCCGTTCATCAACGACCGAGTTACCCCGAAACCGTTCAAACTCCTGGTTATTGGCCGCATAATGTTTAAGGGAGGCACCGATGCGCTGGCTTTGCAATCCTTTAACATAAGCCACGCCGATCTGACCCGCCAGGAAGGGGTCTTCAGCAAAGGTTTCAAAATTGCGCCCGCCCAGCGGCGACCGCATGATGTTGACGCAAGGCCCCAGCAGGATGTGGCAGCCCAGGTGACGGGTTTCTTCTGCCAATCCCACGCCTGTGCGCTCAATCAGGTCCCGGTTCCAGGTCGAGGCCATCGAAATACCGGGCGGGTAAGCCGTCGCCGTGCCCACAATGCGGTCCATGCCGTGGCCTTCCGTTCGGACGCCGTGAGGCCCATCCGACATCACCACTGAGGGGATGCCCAAGCGCTCAATCGGTACGGTATACCATTTATTACGGCCTGACAATAAAGACACTTTCTCAGTTAAAGTCATTTGCTTCAGTAAAGATTCAATTTTCTCATGGTACAAATCAGGGTTCATTTTTTCCTCATTCTGATGATTTCCAGTGATCATTCCCTTATTATAATCGCTTCACAGCAGGTAGAATTAATCAGGCAGCAAAGTCGGTTCAATAAACCAGAATTATAACCATGCAAGCAGAAGTCCTCAACCAGGTCCCCATTTTCTCAAGCCTCCAGGCGGATACCCGCACGGCTATTACCCGCCGAGCCTTTACCCGCAACCTCCCATCTGGTTGCACCTTGCTCATCGAAGGGCTGCCTGCCGAATATGGCTATTTTGTCCTCTCCGGCGAACTGAGGGCGCTGCGGATGAATCAGGACGGCCGGGTGCAGGTCCTGGCGCGCTTTCGGACTGGTGATCCCATCAACCTCATTTCTCTCATATCGCAAGAGCATGTCAACCGCGCCACAATTGAAACATTGTGCGAGTCAACCGTCCTCGTCCTGGCGGCATCGGATTTCAACGACCTCCTCCATCGTCATCCCGATTTTTCAACGCTCCTCCTCCGCCAAATGGCTGCCCGGCTCACCAAAATGACCGACCTGGCGGCTGACCTGTCCCTCTACGCCGTTCGGGCACGCCTGGCGCGCTTCCTGATCGAGCTGACAGACCTGACACCCTCAAACTCCGGATGGACGCAGGATGAAATTGCCGCCCACATCGGCACCGTGCGCGATGTGGTTGGCCGGTTGCTGCGGGATTTTGAATCAGCCGGCCTGATCCAGCGCCAGCGTGGGCAAATTGTGTTGTTGAAGAGAGATGAATTGACCCGCATTGCCCAGGATTGACAGACCGGGGCAATTCCCTTCCCAATCATTACGATGTGACTAAAGTCGTAGCGCTCGCCACTATAATTGTGTATGATACGGGTGTATAGTAACAGGAGACATGATGTCCAAACCGATCATACCAAGCATCAACCTGACCCTCTGCAATCGCTGCACTCAGTGTGTGAGCGGTTGTCCAGAGCAGTCACTGGTGATGACCGAAAAGGGGCCTGAGTTCATCAAACCGATCACCTGCACCTACTGCGGCGATTGTGAAGGCCTCTGCCCCACCGGGGCCATCCGTGTGCCGCTATGGGTCACTTGGGATGTCCATGCATAACTAAACCATATTACAACCCATCATTATTCAAACTGGAGGAACCCATGAGTGAATTTATCAATAACGCCAGCCAGCGCAAACAAGCGCTGAAAGAGGTTATTCAACGCTTGCATGCTGGTGAAACCGTTGAGGACCTGAAAGAACAATTCGGAGATGTAATCCGCGGCGCCACCGCCAGCGAGATCGCAGATGCAGAACGGGCCTTGATTGGCGACGGCGTATCCGTCACAGAAATCCAGCGCCTGTGTGACCTGCATGTGGCCGTGTTCCAGGACTCCCTCGACGAAACGCCTGCCCCCGAATCCATGCCCGGGCACCCCGTCTTCACCTTCCGCATGGAAAACGAGGTCATCATGCGCTTGCTGGAGGCGATGGAAGACGCCCTCGACAAGTGGGAAGATGGCGATGAAAGTGCCCGCCAATCCCTCATTCAACAAACAGAAAACCTGGCTGCCATCGAAAAGCACTACTCTCGCAAAGAAAACATCCTCTTCCCTTACCTGGAAAAGAAAGGCTTTGAAGGCCCCTCCACAGTGATGTGGGGCGTCGATAACGAGATTCGGGCGGAGATCAAGCAATTCAAAGCGCTGATCAACAGTCCCGATCAAGATGCACTGGATGCAGGCGATCTATTTGAAGGTTTGGCTCGCAATATCCGCGAGATGATCTATAAAGAAGAAAAAATACTCTTCCCGGCAGCATTGGAACGCCTGACCGACCAGGAATGGGCTGAAATCCGGGCCCAGGAGGACGAGATCGGCTATGTCGATGGTCAGCCAGACAAAGCCTGGGAGCCGCCAGCAGAGTCCCCAGCACTGCAGGACGATGCACTAACCGCAACGGATGCCGGTTCATTAACTGACGGGCTGATTGCCCTGGCCACCGGTGCGCTCACCCGTGAACAAATCAACCTGATGCTCACCCACCTGCCTGTCGATGTGACTTTTGTTGATGAAAACGACCGGGTGCGCTATTTCTCCCAAGGCCGTGAGCGAATCTTCGACCGCTCACCGGCCATCATCGGTCGCGAGGTTACCAAGTGCCACCCGCCCCAAAGCGTCCACCGGGTAACCATCATCCTGGACGATTTTCGTGCCGGCAAACGCGACATGGCCGAGTTCTGGATCCAGATGGGCGGCCAGTTCATCCACATCCGCTATTTTGCCCTCCACGATGCCCAGGGTGCCTACAAAGGCTGCATCGAGGTCTCCCAAAACGTGACCCACATCCGTGCGCTGGAAGGCGAACGCCGCCTACTGGATGACGCCCCCGGGTACGACAAATAACCAGTTTCCACTAAATTAAAAAATCAGAGGCTGCTGTGGCGCATAAGCAGCCTCTTTGTTTTTCACAAACGCTCTTCTTCAAACTTGAATGCACAGGGTTTTGATCTCAAACGGCCGGAACACTAAGTTCAAAGCATGGTCATCAATTTGCAGCGCTTCCAATTTCGCCTCCAGCATATCGGTGCGAACAGCAGCCCTGATGGGCAGGCTGGTCGCCTGCCTCGCCTTGGTACGGGTTCCCTGCGCTTCATACTACCGCAACCTGGCTGACCATCCCCCAGCAGCGCTTACGCACCTTACAGGCAGGCAGAATCTTCTATGACGGCCCGGGCACACTCACAACCCTGCGGGACCAGTTCAACTGGTATCCCCATGACTTGTGGCTTTACTTGATGGCCGCCCAATGGCAGCGGATCAGCCAGATGGAGCCCTTTATCGGGCGCGCCGGCAGCGTCGGAGACATCCTTGGAGCTCACCTGATCGCATCCAGGCTGATCCATGACCTGATGCAACTTGCTTTCTATTTGGAAAAGCAGTACGTACCCTATCAAAAATGGTTTGGTAAAGCCTTTCTGGACCTTACGTTGGGGTCAAAATTGGCCCCCAGCATTGAGGAAGCCATAAAGGCTAAAACCTGGCAGGCCATTGAGGAAAACCTTTCGGAAACTTATTTACTGGTCATGGAAGCCCATAACCAGCTGGGAATCACACCGCCGATGGATACCAAAATGTCTCAATTTTACAACCGCCCCTTCTCAGTCCCCCACGCTGGCCGCTTTGTCGAATCCCTTCTGGCAAACATCACGGATCCCCAAATCCTGGCCTTGCCGCCACATGTGGGCAGCATTGATCAGGTCGTTGATAATACCGATGTGTTGGAAGATATCCCCACCTGCCAATCTCTCAAGATGCTTTATCAAAAGACAAAAACTGCCTGACTCTATCCATTCAACCACACAAGCAGATCTCATCCTCAATCCGACAGTAAAAGAAAGAACACTACCTTAAAAATAAAAGCCGCACCGAATTGGTGCGGCTAAGTTTTGAGAAACATGTCTTAAAAAACACTGAGAATTAGCAGAATAATGGCCACAACCAGGAACAAGCCAAACAGGAACTTGGCAACAGATGCGGCGCCTCTGGCAATGCCTGTAAAGCCGAAGAGAGCGGCAACAACAGCTACAACAAAAGCAATCAACGCCCAATTTAATAACTGCATGATTCTATCCTTTCAATTATTGAATAATCTTTCAAAAGTGATCCACTCTGACCGATAAGTAGAGGGAAGACTTGACTCACATTATACTGGCCTGTTAGTAGCAGGAATTGACGCCCTCAGTAGCATTTTCGGGAATTTGGTTGTAATTAGGTTGGACAAGCCCACTGCAAATAATGTGCAAACAAAAAAGGGCTGCCAGTGAACGGCAGCCCTTCAAACGTCATCCAAATCTCAGGCTTGCTTCTTCACCGTTCGCTGGACCAATTTTCGCAGCTCGTCGGCAATGAAAATCGTGCTGGAAACAAGGATGATCAATCCCCAATCCTGAGGTTTCAGCGCCACAGTGCCAAGCATCCTTTGCATAAAGGGAACATACACAGCCGAAATCTGCAACAAAACCGAGGTCACAATCGCAGCAAACAGGTAGGGGTTGGAGAAAAACCCAATCTGGAACACAGATTTATCACGTGACCGGCAGTTGAAGGAGTTGAAAACCTGGAAGAATGCCAGGGTGGTGAATACCAATGTTTGCGCATAAGCCAGGTTACCAGAAGAATTGTTGCCGGTGTTGAACACAAACAACGTGCCAACGGCCATGAACACGGCCACATACAAGATATTGATCAAAATTTCCTTATTGATGATCCCTGCGGATGCCTTGCGCGGCTTCTCATCCATCACATCGCCCTCTTTGGGTTCCATCGCCAGGGTAATGTCCAGAATACCGTCCGTGACGAGGTTCACCCACAAAATCATCACCGGGGTGAT
>JBLRWR010000125.1:0-5572 GCA_047921135.1 Candidatus Brevefilum sp. | reverse complement strand
GGTTGGCATCCATAAAGCGGGAAAAATTGCCAGGTTGGCCGGCATCGATTACGTCATCCTGCCGCCTGCGACCCCAGACGCTGACAAAATTCGCCAAATCAAAGCGGAAAACCCGAGGTTTATTGGGTTGAGCTACCGGTTAAGCCCGGAGGTGGGGCTGAAGGAATTGAGAAACTTTCTCAACTTCCTGGAACAGAGCGGCCTGTTGGCCGAACCTGGCAGAAAGCTCGCCTTTGCCGCCCTGCCTGAAACCCTCAGGGCGGTGGAAAACAGCGGTTTGCAAAAACAGTACGGTCTCGCCTTGATTGGATCTCAGAAAAACCTTCAGGATAATATTCTCACAGTTCTTGATTTTTTTGAGATCAGATCTGATCAAAAACGCACTCAGATTGTGAATACCCTTTTAGGAGAAGCGCAGCCTGCAAAAATCCCTGAATTAGATCAGCTTGCCAGCCGGGTGATTGATACCTATGCCGATTTTAGCGAACCGCCGCTTCCCAAACCCAGCGCAGCAGCGATCAATTTCCTGCCCAGGCGCATGGCAGAAGCAAGCATCCCCCTGATCAGAACGCATTTTGGCGTACCGAGCGATACAATCTATCCCACCCTGGCAGGGATTGAGAAAATTGCAGCCAGCGGTGCGGTTGACGAAATTTCCTTAGGGTCATCTGACCTTTCCCAGCGCTATTTTGGCGATCCGCAGGCTTTTAAAACCCTTAAGGACGACGGCGGTGTGCCCTATCAAACCATGGACGATTTGCGCCAGCTCTTCCTGGCCACCCGGCAGGGAAATTTTCCCTCCATTAAACCCTATGCGCATGTCGTTAACCTTAAAGGCTTTGTGGATGACTGCCTTGAAACGGGCATGCTTATCGGCGCGCACCAGGCTGTTCCGCTGTTTTGGTTTTGTGAGCTGGATGGGCGCGGGCCGCTTTCGGTTGATGATGCACTGCACGAACATATTGAGACCGTTCAGTATTTGGCCAGCAAGCATATCCCGGTTGAGATGAACGACCCCAATCAGTGGTCGTCCCGCTATGTTCACGACACCTTATTTGTGGTCGATTATGCGCTGATTGGGGCGGTGATGTACACCGCCGGGGTCAGGCATATGATTTTGCAATGCCAGTTCAATAAGCCGGTAGAGACCGGGGATTTTGCCGACCTGGCAAAGATGTCGGCCGCCAGGGAGATTGTGGAACATATCCGGCCGCACAACCACCCCGCCGCAGTCTACCTGGAATCTCGTGCCGGGATTGAACACTTCAGCACGGATTTGGCGGTTGCAAAATTTCAGCTGGCCCGTACCACCTTGCTGCAGATGATCCTCTCGCCCAGCATGATCCACCTGGTCAGCTACTGCGAAGCAGACCATGCGGCCACCGCTGAAGATGTGATTGAGAGCTCGCTGCTGGTCAGGAAGGCTGTACGTTTATTCCAGGAGAACGCACCGGATCTAATCAAATACCTGGATCACCCGGTTGTCCTTGAACGAAAAGCGCATTTATTGAGCGAAGCCCATTATGTGACGAAAAAGATTGCAGGTTTAGCACCACGCCAGGCCGGTGAGAACACGAATGAAGCGCTCTGCCGGCAGCTTTCAAACCCTGAAGCCTTGTTTATGGCCTTGCAAAACAAAATTATGACCGCGCCAGGCATCACCCACCCGGATTATTTGAATTCCAGTATGCTCACGAAGCCCAATCCGTATGGTTTTATGGATTGCTATAAACGCTGGGATGATGCTTTCCCCCTCAGCGAAGAACAGCGCCTGTCGGATTGTCTTAACCTCAACGATTAATCACATCTACAGACAAGCGAATTTCTAATGAAGACGCAGAAAGGCGGGTGTGCTTTGCGACCCTGGCAGTTCAGTTTGGCTGGGATTTATAAGCGCTCTCCTGGCACGGAATATTCCTGCCCCGAGCTGCGTAACAGCCTCGGGTTGACCCGGCCCATCCACTTCTCCGGCAAATAAAGCTTCTGGAAGCCGCCGTACTCCTCATATAGCTCATGGGCATCGCGGGTGGCCAGCATGGTCCAGCGCACGCCCTCGTCATCCAACACCTGCAGGATCGTCTCCGTCAGCCATTTGCCCAAACCTTGCCCCTGATACTCCGTCAGGATGAACACATCACACAAATAAGCGAAGATGGTGTAGTCGGTGATCACCCGGGCGAACCCCACCTGTTGATCGAGGTGATATACACCAAAGCATAGTGAATGCTGGATGGATTTTTTGGTCATTTCGAGCGTACGACCGGTCGTCCAGTAGGCCTCTTCCGTCAGGTACCGATGGATGACCTCGATTTGCAGTTTTTCTTTTTCAGTGCTGATCTGAAAATCATCCTTGATGAAATCCATTTTACTTCTCCTTACTTTGCTTTCATTATACCTGTTCAGGATCAGGCAGGTCTCGCCGCATCCATTTGTTGGGATCATCCACGGGATGAAAGCCGCCATAGGTTTTGTACAACCCTTGGGCATCCCGGGTGCTTAAGATCATCATGTCAATTTTCAACCGATCTGAATAACTGCAGGCAGCCTGTACGAGCCACTTCCCCAATCCCTGACCGCGCTGTCCTTCATCGACAAACACATCCGCCAGCCAGGCAAAGGTGGCCTGGTCGGTCACCAGGCGGGCAAACGCGACTTGCTGACCGTGGTGATACACCCCCAGGCATACAGAATGTTGGATGGAGGTCAGGATCACATCCCGCGAGCGGTTCTTGGCCCAATAGGACCCCTTGGCGAGGAAGTCGTGGATCACATCGATCTGCAGGCGCTCTTGATCAAAACTGAGCAGGTAGCCGCCGCGCTGTTCTTCCCAACACCCATCAGCGGGCTGATAAGGCTGTTCGGGGTCAAAATCCGCCGGGAGCGGTGCGATGATGTCTTCCACCCGCTGACTGCCCTGGTAGCGAAAATGATAATGCTGGGGGGCTTCCCCCGCCAGGATGGGCGGCAAGAACACATGGATGTTATCGACCACCTCCGGTGAGGAACAGGCCCATTGGCGCGCTTTCCAGGCCAGCTCCCCTTCGTGATTGGTGACGAAATTTCGATGGGATACCCGGGCGGTGAAGATGGCAATCCCGCCCGGGGGGATCTCGAAACCCTCCCAGGTGAGCAGGCCGGCAAACTGCGGAGCGTTGATTTGGTAGCCGGTCTCCTCCGCCACCTCGCGGATCACGGCCTGGCGGGGTGTCTCGCCAGGCTCGATGTGGCCGCCCACGCCGTTCCATAACCCCTGGTTGGGCGGAAAGCGGCGGTGCAGCATCAGCACCTCGTCACCGTGCAGCAGGAAACACAGGGTAAATCCCGGGGAAATCATCAAGCCAGCGCCTCCAATAAATCAGGTGGATCCGTTTCAAGGATCTCATAGTCGATCATCGCATGCCAATCCGAGAATGCTTTCAGGGTGTGCTTGAGGCCATCGGCAAGGTTTTCGTCGACTGTAACCCCAGGTTCCAGGTAAATTTTCCTGATTTCCAGGCGCTTTTCCCGTCGGTGGGCTTTGGGGTCCAGCCGCCCGACCAATTTACCCTGGTGCAAAATGGGCAGGCAAAAATAGCCGTACTGGCGGTCTTTCGCTGGTAAATACGACTCCATGCGGTAATCAAATCCAAACAGCGCCAGGGCACGCTCCCGGTCTGACACCAGGGGATCAAAAGGGGAGAGCAAGCTGGTGAGGGTTGGCTCAAAGGTATCATTAGCGGCCGCCTGGATCAAATCGCTCTGGTCTGGATGAATATATGCAGGGAAATCCCAACCTTCAACCCGGATTTGTTCAAGGTGACCTTTCTCGGTCAAGGCGTTTAAGGTTTCCGTCAGGCCGGTTTTCTTCAGATAGTAATAGGATGCAATCCAGTCTTTGGTTGCCACGCCCAGGGCTTTAACCGCCCTCAGCGCCAGTGCTTTGTAAGCTGAACCCCGATCCAGTGCTTCGGCATCGTCCCATCCAGGCAGGACGCGCTCACGCAGATCATAATAGCGCCGAAATCCATCCCGGTGAGCGACCATCAATTCGCCGGTGACAAACATCCGTGTAAGCGCCAATTTTTCCTGCTTGACATCGCCCCAGCCGGTTGATATGGTGGCTGAATCGAAATCGGCTGAGCACACCGGGCCTTGATCTTCAATCACTGAGCGCACTTTTTGAATGATCTCCGGGTGGGTTTCAGCCCATTCACGCCAGCCACCACCGGTGTGACCGCCATTAAGCATCAACCCCCGAAAGACCGGGTAATCTTCAACGGGGATGTAACACAGGGCGTGGGCGTAATATTCAAATAGCTGACCGGAAGCATGCAGCTCATCGAGCCAGGACGGGTCGTACGGCCCCAGTCGGCTCCACAAGACCAGGTATTGGCTGCGGCGGACCGCCTGGATGGTATCAATCTGCAGATAACCCATCTGTTTGATGCGCGCCAGAAGAGCTTTCTTGCTGGCAGGTGGTGTGGACGGTTGCAGCAACCCCTGGGCGGCCAGCATCGCCTGGCGGACAGTAGCTTGTGTCAGGTGCATGAATTCAGGCTTCCCGGTGTGATGAATGCGCATGGCTGTGCTCGGCCGCTTCCAGCAGGGATTGGCCTAATTGCTGGGCCTGGTCAGCCGTCAGAAAGAGATGGGTTTCACCGTTGCGCATGACCCGCTCCTGGGGTGGGCACTCTTCGACGATCGTCACACAGATATTGTCCTCCAGGTCCTGGTCTGCACATTCGTAAAAGATATCGATTTTTATGGTCTTATCCAACAAATAAATGGTCATCGAACCGTACCTCCTGCAGGTGAAGCGGTTTTTTCAAATCATAACATTAATCTACCTCTTTTGGCTCAATAACGTATGCTAAACCGTAAAATTCAGGCAACAATTCCTTAAAATTGGCCCCTGATTGGTGTGAAATGGCAATCTGATAGTTTCTGAGAGTCTCAACTCGGTAAACTCAAGGTTGCAAAATGAGAGAAAACAGCCAAAAAGCTGATTTTAAGTTGTGTAGGAGTTGATACGATGGAAGTACCGCGTCATTGGCGATTGAAAAAGCAGCGTTATGCCCTGGTGGGCGAAATTTGCCCGCATTGTGAGGCCAAGATCTTCCCGCCCCGGGATGTATGCCCGGAATGCAGCGGCGAGGCCAAGACCCCCTATGTGTTCAGCGGAAAGGGCGAGATTTATTCCTTCACCCGGATGAGCACCGTGCCAGCCGGCTTTGAAGAACAGGCGCCTTACACCGTGGCTTTGATCAGGCTGGATGAAGGCCCAATCGTCACCGCGCAGCTGACCGACCTGGGCGAAAGCGACGTGCAGATCGGCATGCCGGTGGAGATGGTCACCCGCAAACTGCGCTCCGATGGCGATGAACGCGGCATGCTGGTGTATGGCTATAAGTTCCGCCCGGTGATGGCTGCATAGTAAACGAATTGATTTGTCAACTTAAACGCCCTTGATCATTGAGGGCGTTTTTGTTTATTTTACTCGACGTACGAATAATTTTGGTGGGTTAAAAATGGAATAATCTTCCTATTTCACAATCTACCAAAAACTTTTTTTAGCAGAATTATCCATGTGTAG
>JBLRWR010000124.1:0-5577 GCA_047921135.1 Candidatus Brevefilum sp. | reverse complement strand
TTTCTGTGTCGTGGATCCCGAACATGAATATCTCCTTCAGCCTGGAGCTGAGCTGGCTGTCGCTCATTTTTCTGCTGACGGAGGTGATCACCACGCTGGCCGCCATGATTTACTCACTGGGCGATCAGGATGGGGAGAAAAACAGCAATTATTATTACGCGCTGTTGCTGCTGTTCAGCCTGGGCATGTCTGGTACGACCCTCGCCGATGATGTATTCTTGTTTTACATTTTTTGGGAATTGATGCTGGTGGCATCGGTGCTGCTGATCCTGGTGTGGGGGCACGGTGAGAACCGTTTCAGGGTCGCGTTGAAATATTTCATCATCACACACCTTGGATCACTGATGGTGCTGGTGTGTTTGATCACGTTGTATGTGAATTTCGGCACAGCCAGTTTGTCGGCATTGATCTTACAAGCCAGCACGCTGCCCGTCAATATGCAGGTGTTTTTAACCGCGTTCTTCATCATCGGTTTTTGCGTCAAGATGGCCATTTTCCCGGTGCACATCTGGCTGCCTGATGCCCATACGGTGGCACCGATGCCAGTGACGATCATCCTGGCTGCGGCCATGCTGGCGATGGGCGCCTTCGGCGTCTTACGATTTCCATTCAGCTTGTTCCCGATCGAGAATATCCAGCCCTTTGCCTTATGGATGATGATTGCCGGGTTGGTCTCGGAGGTGTATGGTGCGTTGATGGCGCTGGCAGAAAAAGAGATCAAACGCATCATCGCGTATAGTTCGGTCAGCCAGATGGGGTATATCCTGTTTGGGTTAGGCACGCTCACTGCGCGCGGCATGCAAGGAGCAATCATGCATGTGGTCTATCACGCGATTATCAAAGGTTTGCTCTTTATGGTGGTGGGCATCATCATCACCGTGACCGGCAAGCGCATGATTGACGAGGTGGGCGGATTGGGGTCGAAACTACCGATCCTGACCGTGTGTGCAGCGATCGGTTTGCTGGGCATCTCTGGCATGCCCCCGCTGGGCATCTTCAACAGCGAGTGGCTGATCTTTGGCGGCGGCTTTGATTCGGGCGTGTCGATCGCCTTGACAGTGGTCACTTTGCTTGGATCGCTGCTGACCCTGGTGTATGCACTGAACTTCTTTGGGCGTATCTTCTTTGGCCAAACCAAGCCCGCCTTACTCGCCGAGCAATCCCCGCGCGCCCTGCTGGTTCCGACGGTGGCGGTAACGGTATTTCTCATTATTGAGGGGTTACTGCCGGGTCCATTGTTGGGATGGGCGATTGAAGGCCTTACCACCATCTTTGGGGGGGTGTTGTAATGGGTGGCTATTTAGAGATTGTTGGCCCGTTTTTCATCTTGATCGGCGGGGCCTTTGCTGTATATCTGATTGGTCGGGTGTTCGGTTTATCTAACCGGGTGGAAGCCCTGCTGACAGTGGCGATATTAGGGGTCACCCTGGCTGTGCTCATCTTGCAATTCCTCAATTTTCCAGAGGTCATCGACCAACCGGAGGCCTTTTTCGGCCTGGATGACCCTGATGGGATTATCTACCGGCCCAGCGCAGTGGGCGTATTTATTTTGATCATTGGCGTGCTGGTTGGGATCCTGATCACCCTCTATTCTGCGGAATATCTCTCCCGTGACCCGCGCTACCTGGTGTATTATCCCCTGATCCTGCTGACCCTGGCAGGCTTACTGGGGATGTTCACCTCGCAGAATTTGTTCAATTTGTTCCTGCTGACTGAGCTGACGACGATCACCGCCAGCGCGCTGGTGGCTTTCCGGTTCAAGGAGGAGGTTTCAATCCGGGCCGGGTTTAAGTACCTAATTATGAGCAGCCTGGGCACGATGACGATGATGCTGGGGATTTATTTTGTGTACCGCAGCACGGGTGACATGCAGATTATTGCCCCATTGGAAGCGGTGGATAATTTCACCCGCATTGGCGCAGCCTGTTTCCTGGTGGGGTTTAGCCTGAAAGCTGGTGTGGTCCCCTTGCATACCTGGGTACCCGATGTGTATGGTCATGCTCCCAGTGCGGTCAGCGGGTTTATGGCGGGTGTGTTGTCGAAAAGCATGTTGTTTATCATGCCGGTGGTGTGCCTCAGGCTGGGGATCACTTACCGGGAGCTGGGTGCATTTCTGATGGTGGCGGCCTGCTTCAATATGCTGGTCGGTTCGGTGCGCATGCTCCGTCAGCAGCTCATGCGGCGCTTTCTCTCATTTTCGACCATAGCCCAAACCGGGTACCTGATGTTTGTCCTGGGGATGGGGTTTTATTACGGGCTGGATTCTGCCTATGGTGCAGGTTTGTTCATGTTTTTTGTGATCGCGGTGATGAAGTGTTTGGCGTTCCTCGCTGCCGGGACGTATGAATATTACACGGGGACGCAGGATATTGAGCGGTTGAGGGGTGCAGCGGCGAAAATCCCCCAGGCGGCGCTGACCTTTAGCATTGCCCTGGCGGGCCTGGCTGGCATTCCCCTGCTGGCGGGGTTCACCGGCAAATGGCTGATCTTTTCCGCCGCATTGATGACGGCGGATGTGTTTGCCGTGGTCTGCCTGATCATTTTCATGATCAGCTCCGTAATCAGCTTGGGCGGGTATCTGCCGATGATTGTCAAGCAATACCAGGGCGCTCCAGCCGCGGAGATTTTGCCTGAAGAACCCCAGGGGACATTGCAGGTTTCTCCCTGGATGCTGGTCCCAGCGGGCACCCTCTCCCTGCTGGTGATAATCGTCGGGGTCTTCCCCAGCCCGTGGATCAATTTGGTCGGCCAGGTGATGAATTGGATGATGAGGTCGATATGAACATTTTACTCAGCCCGCCAATTGCTTTTAGCTTCTTCTTTTTTGTGCTGTTTATCGCCTATGCTTTTATCCAGCGGCATGCAGCCCAGGGTGAGGATCACCCTGATAAGCACCTGCCGTATTCTGGCGGCCAGCGGATCCCACCGGTGGAGGTTCGGTTGTCCTATGAGACGTTTTTCCGGATTGGGCTGCTGTTTGGCATCGCCCATGTGGCGGTGCTGGTGCTGGCGACGTTGCCGATGAATTGGGCTTCGCACCGCTTGGGATTGGTGTACCTGGTTGGGATCTCGATCAGCGCGATTGTGCTGGCGAGTACAAAGCCGAAAGAGAATTAAGAATTGAGATCGACATGTTAAAAGAAGTGATTAAAAATACTTACCGATGGGCGCAGAAAAATTCCCTGTGGATGCTTCATTACAACACCGGGGGATGTAATGGCTGTGACATCGAGATATTGGACCTGCTAACGCCGCGTTATGATATCGAACGGCTGGGGATCATCCCGAAGGCTTCGCCGCGGCATGCCGATGTGCTGTTGTGCACCGGGCCGGTGACCTTGCAGTCCAGGTTTGGTTTGGCGCAGATCTATGGCCAGATGCCCTCGCCCAAATGGGTGGTGGCGGTGGGGAGTTGCAGCACCACCGGCGCGGTCTTTTATGGCAGCGATATGGTTCTGGGCGGCGTGGATCGCATCCTGCCGGTGGATTTATATATCCCCGGCTGCCCTGCCCGGCCGGAGGCGATCATCGAAGGGCTGATGAAATTGAGGGAAAGGATCACCAATGGCCAATGAGATTAGCCTGTCGGATGTTCTGGAGAAGATCAACGCAGAAACGGGATGTGCCTGTGAGGTCTACGATGGCATCACCAATGAAAAGGTTATCTGCATCCCGGCTGACCAGTTGCGGACGGCGATCAGCGTGCTGCGGGAGGGGTTTGGCTGCGACCATTTATCCGCCATCACCGCCCAGGAGCGCAAAAGCCACCCGGGCGAAATTGAGCTGATCTACCATTTCTGGCACGGCAAAGGTATCTCTCTGCTGATGCGCCTGCCCCTGGATGCGCCCGAAGTGGCATCGATCATCTCGCTGCTCCCCGGGGCGGATTTTTACGAGCGCGAGGCGGCAGAAATGTATGGCGTGGTATTCACCGGCCGGACGAAGACGCCAAAATTGTTGCTTCCTGTGATGTGGGACAAAGGGCCGCCATTTTTGAGCCGGGAGGATGATGATGAATAAGATTACCATCCCGATCGGCCCGCACCACCCCCTGTTGAAAGAACCCCTGTCGATGCGCATCGACATTGCGGGTGAACGGGTGTTGGGTGCCAACCTGCGCCTGGGTTACGTTCACCGGGGGATTGAAAAAATGGCCACCCAGCGCACCTACGTGCAGGATGTGCACCTGATTGAGCGGATTTGCGGCATTTGTTCGCATATTCACACCACGACTTTTTGCCTGGCTGTGGAAGCCCTGTTGGGCATCGAAGTGCCGCCGCGCGGCCAGTATATCCGCGCGCTGATGTGCGAACTGGAACGGGTGCACAGCCATTTGTTGTGGCTGGGCATTTTGGCCAAACATGTCGGCCTGGATACGGTTTTCATGCACACCTGGCACGACCGGGAACTGGTGTTGGACATCATGGAGGGCGTCTCTGGCGGGCGCGTCTCTCACGCGGCCAACCAGATTGGTGGTGTGCGCTTTGACCTGACAGAAGAGCAGGAGGCAATGATCACTGAAAACGTCGGCAAGCTCAAGGTGCAGGTAGGCGGCTTGCTGGATGTGATTGAGAACGAGCCGACCTTGCGAGCCCGCACCCAGGGTGTGGCGCCAGTTTCGGCAGCGTTGATCCGGGATTACTGTGTGGTCGGCCCTGTAGCGCGTGCCTCGGGCGTGGATGTGGATATGCGCCGGGATGATCCCTGGGCGCCCTACGATCAGCTGGATGTAAAGGTTTTCACTCGCCCGGAAGGCGATGCCTGGGCCAGAACGCTGATTCGGGCGGTGGAGGTGCGCGAGAGCTTGCGTTTGTGTGATACTTTGCTGCACAAGATGCCCACAGGCGAGGTCAGCGTGCGTGCGCCGCGCAAGGTGCCAGAGGGTGAGGTGGTCATCCGCTCTGAAGCGCCGCGCGGCGAGGTACTTTACTACCTGCGCAGCGACGGCAGCGACCGGCCTGCCCGCCTGAAGGTGCGCACCCCCACCCTGGCAGTGTTGAGCTTGCTGCCGGTGCAGCTTTCTGAGATCCATGTGGCGGATATCCCGGTGGTGTTGGCGGGGATTGACCTGTGCGTGGCTTGTGCGGACCGATGAGGAGGCAGAGTGGTGCTTAAAGGACTGTTTTTATTGCTGCTCTTCCCCGGACTGGCCTTCCAGGTGGTGTGTGGTTTGGTCTTTGAGTGGATCGACCGCAAGCTGCTGGCGCGCTTTCAGCGGCGGGTTGGTCCGCCCTGGTATCAACCGCTGGCAGATGTGATCAAGCTTTTTAGCAAAGAGGATCTTCTACCTGAAGGCGCGTATGACTTCATTGAGGTCTTACTGCCGCTGCTCTCGCTAAGCGCAGTGCTGACAGCCGGCCTGTATATCCCCATTGCAGGGTTCACCGGCTTCTCTTTTGAGGGCGATTTGATCGTCGTCCAGTTCTTGATGAGCGTGCCCACCCTGGCCTATTACCTGGCCGGGATCGCCAGTGTGGGCATTTACAGTCAGTTGGGAGGCGGACGCTCGTTGCTGCAATATTTCTCGTATGAGGTGCCCTTGCTGATCACGATCAGCGGGCCGGCGGTGATGGCTGG
>JBLRWR010000123.1:0-5600 GCA_047921135.1 Candidatus Brevefilum sp. | reverse complement strand
ATGGTCAGCTCTTGATCCTTTCGCAAGGGGAAGCGACTTATGGCGGGTTGCTGGTCTCTGCGCTAATACACCGGTTAAGGTTCGGGGTCAGCCTGTTGACTCTGGCGGTTTTGCTGATCGGGGGGCTTTCTTTCCTGTTGGGGCAAGTTCAACACAACAAGGAAGAACAACACCTGCATTCACCAGTCGCTTTTGTATTGTTGATGACCCTGCTGGGCGGTGTGATGGTGTTGGCGCCGGAGTTCGTCTACCTGCGCGATGTGTTTGGTGCCCGGATGAACACGATCTTCAAGTTCTATTACCAGGCCTGGATGTTGTGGTCGTTAGCTGCTGCTTTCGCGGCCGTGATCCTGCTAAAAAATGGCCGCAGGATCGCCAAAGCTTTCGTGATCGTGGTGGTTTTATTGGGCCTGATATACCCTGTGCTGGCCTTTCCGACCAAAACTCAACAATTCAGGCCGGCGGCAGGTTACACTCTGGATGCGAGCGCACACCTGGAAAGAAATCAGCCGAATGAGGCCGCCGCCATCCGCTGGCTGGCGGAAGCGCCGCTGGGGGTGGTGGCGGAGGCCGTAGGAGGGCAATACACCGGTTTTGCCCGAGTGGCTACGCATTCCGGCCACCCCACGGTGTTGGGCTGGCCCGGACACCAGGGGCAGTGGCGCGGCGGTTATACGGAAGTGGGCACCCGAGAGGCGGATATCCGCACCCTGTATGAAACCCCCAACTGGCAAACCGCCCTGGAGGTCATCCGGCGCTATGATATTGCCTATGTTTATGTTGGTTCGCTGGAAAACAGCGCCTATTTTGTGCTGTCTGAAAAATTTGAACAGAATCTGCACCTGGGGTTTGAACAGGGCGGCGTGAGAATCTTCCTTGTCCCGCCGACCTTGCGCCAATGACAAGATAGGCGAGTCTCGGCTTATTTTGACCCACCAATGGACTCGAATCATATTCATTTAGTTGCTCCTTAGGTGTGGTACCAGATCGAAAGGCAGCGTTCAATCCCTGCCGTTTGTGGTAGGATTTTGATGGTTGACAGATGAAAGGAACAAGATGACGGTAAGAACACGTTTTGCCCCCAGCCCGACCGGTTACATGCATATTGGTAACCTGCGCACGGCTTTATATGCCTACCTGACCGCCCGGCGGCATGGTGGTGCGTTTATTCTGCGGATTGAAGACACAGACCAGGAACGTAACATCCCTGAGGCCGTGGCGGCGATCTATAAGAGCCTGGCGCTGGCCGGGCTTGCTTACGACGAGGGGCCGGATAAGGACGGCGGTTTTGGCCCGTATGTTCAGTCGCAGCGTTTACCGATCTATCAAGACTATGCCCGGCAGTTGCTCGCGCTGGGCGGCGCCTTTCGCTGTTTTTGCGGGAAGGACGAGCACAGCCAAGAGGAGGATGCACCCATCCGGCGGGACCCTTGCCGCTATTTGACCGAGGCGGAAAGCTGCGCAAAACGCGAGGCGGGTGATCCCTTTGTCATCCGTCAAATGATCCCCGAAACCGGCAGCACAACCTTTGTGGACCGGGTATACGGGGAGATCACCATCGAACATGCACAGCTGGATGACCAGGTGCTGCTCAAGTCGGATGGTTTCCCCACCTATAATTTTGCCAATGTGGTGGATGACCACTTGATGGGCATCACGCATGTCATGCGCGGCCAGGAGTATCTCTCCTCCACGCCGAAATACAACCTGCTCTATGAAAGCTTTGGCTGGCCGATTCCGGAGTATGTGCATCTGCCACTGATTGTCAAAGCGGATGGCAGCAAGTTCAGCAAACGATTGGGTGACCCATCTTTCGAGGACCTGGTGGTGATGGGTTACCTGCCAGAGGCGATTGTGAATTATATTGCTTTACTGGGCTGGAGCCCGGGCAACGACCAGGAATTTTTCACCCTGGCAGAGCTGGAAAGTGTGTTCAGCATTGACCGCATCAATAAGTCCAGCGCAGCTTTTTCATTTGATAAACTGACCTGGATCAACGGCGAGCACATTCGGGCGCTGCCAGCGGAGGCATTTCACGACCTGGCAAAAGCGTACTACCCGGAAGCACTGGCGACGTATGACACGCGCAAGATCAGTGAGCTGATGCAGGTGCGCACGGAGCGGCTGACGGATATCCCGTACATGGTGGCGTTTTTTGTGGCAGTGCCAGATTATGATGTCGAGATGTATTATCACGCCAAATCAAAATGCGACCCGACGACCAGCCTGGCGATCCTCAAAGCAACCCGACCCGTCCTGGAGGATTTAGGGGCGTGGGATAACGACAGCTTGTTTGCGGTTCTGAAGGCTTTTGGCCAGGAGCACGGTTACAAAACGGGCACGGTGATGTGGCCGATCCGCACTGCGCTTTCAGGTGTGCTGGCTACACCTGGCGGCGCAACCGCCCTGGCTGAAATCCTGGGAAAGGCGGAAACACTGAAGCGCATGGATACGGCCATTGATAAGCTGGAGCGTGCCCTGGGTTAAGGTTTTACATTGCGGCCTTTCCGCGGCCGGGATCGAGATACGTGTCGAATAACCCCCTGAGAAAATTAAGATCGAGATACGAAGTGATCTTTCGATAGGTGTCTTTGTTTTTAAGCGGGCGTTCATCGCGCTGGTATTGCACCCAGGCCATGGCACACCAGGCAACCGCCCGCAAGCAGTTAAAGGGGTCACGCAGCGCGGTGCGTTCTTCGATGGTGTCTTGTAGGTGGGGGTCAGACAGGGCTGCTTTGTAAGCCGCCATCATGGTCGCCTGGTCGTCCCCCGTCATGCGATATTCCGTCTTCCACAGGGTCGTGGTGGGCACGCGGAAGTGGGACAGGTCCTGCGATGGATCTCCCCACAGGGGCCTTTCCCAATCGACCAGGTGCAGGCTGCCCGTTTTGCGGTTGCAAATCCAATTGCTGCTGTTGACTTCGGTATGGATCAGACACTGCCAGGGGGCTTGCAGGAAGAATTTCTCTTGCCCCCGGGCTCCGTCCGCCCAGGCGAGCAGTTCGTTAAAGTATACACACAGGTTGGGGTCACCCAGGCCTGAATTGAGGTAGATCTCCAGCTTGGGGAGGCAGCGTTCGTAGACCCTTGAGAGGGGTTTTCCCTCCCGGATGAGGTGGTTTTGCTCGGGGGGAACCCGCAGTTGATGGTAACGGGCGAAGAGCCGGGCTGCATCGGCCAGGTCACGCCGGTAATCGAGAGGTTCTCCAGGGAGGTAGGACATTCCCAGGACGGCAAAAGGGAGGTGATCCAGGCTGTCATCGAAAAAGTAGGGGGTTGGGCTCACCGAAAGGGGTTCCAGCAAGGCCAAGGTCTTGTATTCATAGGCGATTTGTTCCTGGGCGCTCAGTCCCAGCTGTGAGCCGACTTTGACCCGCAGGACCCAGGCGACTTTGCCCTGCTGGACAAGGTAGTTCATGCTGTATTCGCCCTGTGCCAGGGGGGAAATCAAAAAGTCTTCGCCGGGTGACCAGCCCGGGATGCCTGTGGGAATTGCCTGCAAAAGGTAGCCTTTTGCCAGGGGAAGAAAGGTGTGGATGGACAGGTCTGATACATTGATCATCGTGCAGGCGGCTTGCGAAAGCGGTCGAACAGGTGCAGGATGGCCAAAACAGGGTGGTGGAGGAGCATGCGCGGGCCGGCAAAGCGCATCACCTGGCGGATGGCCTCGCGCTGATTGGGCTGGTAGCAGTGCACCGGGCATTGGGCACAGGTGGGTTTCTGCACGCCAAAGGGGCAGCGATCAATGCGCCGATGGGCATAGTCTGAAAGCGCCTGGCAGGCCTGGCAGAGGTGATCACCGGGCAGTTTGTGATGCGCGCGACAATAGAGCGCGATCATTTTATCCACGGTTTGGTGTTCTCGGTTCAGGCGCTTCTTCTCGTTCATCTATCTATTTGGTGTTGTGGTTTGACCGGGTGGAATGCGGCGGTTCCCAATCTGCAGGTTTCTGGAACAGGATCACATTATCCCCAATAAAGTCGACATGGAGATCATCCTGGCCGGCCAGGAAGGCAAAGGTCTGCCGGCTGTAAAAACTGACATGGGTGTCGTCGTTTTTATAGTACCAGTTTGGGAAATCTTTCCGGGCGGGGTGTAAAAGGGTCATGATTCCCAGCCAGCCGCCGGGTTTGACCAGTTCAACCAGCAGGCGCCACTCGATACGAGGTGTGTAAAAGTGTTCGAGCGTTTCTGTGCAGGTTACAAAATCATAAGCCTCATCTAAAACTTGCGGGTTAGGGGCGTAAAAGGGGTCATAAATGCGCATGGGATAGCCCTGTTCAGCCAGCATGATGGATAAAGTCGGTCCAGGTCCGCTGCCGAAATCCAAACCCTTAAGCGGGGGCGAGCCCAGGCGGACCAGCAGGGGTTGGACGAGTTGATCTAGGAAATGCCGATAGCCCGGGTCGGTGGGGTCATTCTCGTGCCGGTCGTAGCGGGCTTTTTCTGCTGCGGGACCAAGGAGGGCTTCACGCTCGACGAAAATCAGGTCACAGTGCGGGCAGTGGAGATAGGCACGGTCAGGATCCGCGTGGAAAGGCTGGGTTGTAGGGTGGGCACACAGGGGACAGGCTTGAGTCATCGGCTGGTAAAAGGTTGCTTCGAATAATTTCTTTCCATCAGGTGAATTCTACCGGAAAACAGGAGTGTTCTGACCCTCCAATTAGGGTTGAACGGTCCGCCGAACCAGCACGAGGGGATTGGGACCGATTCCGGGCAGCCAAAACCGCCAGGCACGGCGAAAATCATTGTCCTGCATCCAGAACAGGTGCGGACTGTTATCGACCCAGGGATTTATGAAGCCCCAGGGTGTGGGGAATTGGTCACCGGCCGTGTGGTGCGGATCATAAGCCGCCAGGATCATGCTGTGACCGCCCGCTGAGCGGGTGGCGTTGAAATTTTGGGTTGTACTGCCCAGATAGATGGGCGGCGCCTTACGCCAGGGCCAGATGATCGTGATGATGGGGATGGTTGTCAGATCGGTAAGGACCTCGGGCAGTGAACCCGGATCGCCATGGTGAAAACTTGCCGTAATGGGCAGGCCGCGCGTGCGCGCCAGATGGCGGATGATGCGCACCTGCATGCGGGGGGTGACCGCCCATTGGGGGGCAACGCGCATCAAACGTCCCCGCCACCACAAGCGGTTAACCTCATCTGAGAGCGCCATGGGGTCAAGGGCATGATTGAGCAAGAGGTGGATGCTGGCGCTGATCATGTGAAAACTGCAGGTGTTGCCCACCTGGCAGGCCTGGTAATCGGCCAATTCGGCTTCAGGTTTTGCGTGAAGGGTTTTGCGGGTTGGGTTCAACATATCATCGATTTAACTATTACTTGGTTTTCGAGTGAACAACAAGATGATGGCAAAGAGAACGCTTGCCGCTGTAAAAAACCACAGCACCGGATGGTAAGTGCCCAACCGGTCAAAGGCAAATCCAAACGGCAGCGGTCCAATCGCAGCCCCAATGATCGTCATCGCTGAGGTAAAACCTAAAATGCTGCCCAGGTATTTGCGGCCGAAAAAGGCAGGCCACACAACAGTCCCCAGCGCGCGCGGAATGCCGTTGGCCAGGCCAAGGATGATCCCGAAGACGATTACGGTG
>JBLRWR010000122.1:0-5713 GCA_047921135.1 Candidatus Brevefilum sp. | reverse complement strand
AGGATAATCAACAACAAACCCAATCGATCCATTGGATTGAATTTTGCCAATTCCCCTGGTCTTCGATGACGGTTAAATCAAATGGCGAATGTGCCGAATGCGTTGAGGATTTTAACAACGAGATCATCCTGGGCGATGCGCGCTTCGAGACACTGTATGACATTTGGAATGGTGAAAAATACAAACAATTCCGCGCAGACCATTTTGACCTGCGTCCGGGCATCAAATGCACAGAACAATGCGACATGCAATTAATCGGCAGTTTTCTTTCTGATGCCTCTGTTTAGAAGTGCTACTTTGTGCGCAAAAGACAGATCTCACAGGCAAACAGGCGTTGGCACTACCTGGTGACAGCCGCCATGATTGAGGAGCAGTAAATGAACAAAGAAATTCGAATCGGCGATAAGCGGGTAGGGGCCGGGAACCCGACCTACATCATTGCTGAAATTGGGATCAACCACAATGGCAGAGTGGAGATCGCCAAAGAGTTGATCAAAGCCGCTGCAGACGCAGGCGTTGATGCGGTGAAATTCCAGAAGCGAACGCCGGATTTGTGCGTGCCCGACCACCAAAAGGACCAGATGCGCGAGACCCCCTGGGGCTACATCACTTACCTGGATTACCGCTACAAGGTGGAGTTTGGGCAGGATGAATACGAACAAATTGATGCGTATTGCAAAGCGTTAGGCATTGATTGGTTAGCCAGCTGTTGGGACAGAGAATCGCTGGATTTTATTGAGGCCTTCAACCCGCCGGCGCACAAAGTACCCTCAGCTTTGCTGACAGACCATGAATTGCTGCGGGCGTTCAAAGCGACTGGTACACCGGTGATTTTATCGACGGGCATGTCCACCATGGGCGAGATCAAAGAAGCAGTAGACATCCTGGGTGTAGACAATTTGCTGATCTGCCATACCACCAGCAGCTATCCTTGCCCGCCGGAAGAGTTAAATTTGAAGATGATCCAGACCTTGCGCGAGGCCTTTGATTGCCCGATTGGGTATTCAGGGCACGAGGTGGGTCTGGTGACCTCGGTCATTGCTGTGGGCTTGGGGGCCTGCCTGGTGGAGCGGCATGTGACCCTTGACCGGGCTATGTGGGGTTCAGACCAGGCAGCTTCAGTTGAGCCGCAAGGCGTGCGGACACTGGTGAAATACATCCGGGTGACGGAGAAAGCCCTGGGGGATGGGCAGAAGAAGGTCTATGACAGTGAGCAATCCGTTCTCAGGAAGTTGAGAAAATACAGTACATAGTCAGTGAGTTTTTGGATGAGCCTTTTTGAACACACCAAAGCATACCTTTCAACCCGATCGGTCAGGCGAAAAATCAATCGGGATATCCACCAGATGGCCAAACGCGTGGCCAAAGCCGCGCCAAAACCTGAAGAGCGGAAGACCATCCTATTGTTCAATGCCTCCACCCGCATCACCGGGCTGAGCCTCAATGCTGCCTTTGCTATGCTGACGGGCTGGTCCCTGCGCCTGCAAGGTGCGAGGGTATTGAACTTTGTCTGCCATTATGGGATGACCCGGTGTGTGATGGGCACAGATAAAAGGGATGTTTACCAGGTTCCCCCCTGTCAAAAGTGTTTGGCCCAATCGGCTGCGATTTATCACCGTTCTACGGTCAGAAAATTTATCTACTCATCCACTGAGGACCTGGCTAAGCTTTTACAGAACACCAGCCTATCCGACTTACGCCACCTGCGTTTTGAGGATATCCCCCTGGGCGATTTGTGTCTGCCTTCCATGCGCTGGATTTTGCGCAGGCACCATTTAATCGATGATGAGCCCACTCGTGTGCTTTACCGCCACTATATCCTCTCTGCTTACAAGGTGGCCATGCAATTTGATTGGCAGGTAATCACCGAAACGCCGGTGGCGGTGATGGTTTTCAATGGGATGTTCTTCCCGGAGGCAACCGCCCGCTGGATCGCGCGTCTGCGTGGTGTACCGGTATATTCCCACGAGGTGGGCATGCGCCCCAATTCCGTCTTCTTTACCGAGGGTGAAGCAACTGCCTACCAGGTGGACATCCCGGCTGATTTTCAGCTTTCCCCCACCCAGGATGCGCAGCTGGATGATTACCTCTCCAAGCGAATTAAAGGTGATTTTAGCATGGCGGGGATCCAGTTTTGGCCAGAGATGACAGGCCTGGATACGGCGTTGGTTGCACGCATGGCGTCTTTTAAACAGGTGGTGCCAATTTTCACCAATGTGATCTTTGATACCAGCCAGCCCCATGCCAATGTGGTTTTCAGGGATATGTTTGCCTGGTTGAATAAGGTCCTCAAGGTGATCAAAGCCCATCCAGAGACCTTGTTTGTGATCCGGGCGCATCCCGACGAATCGCGGCCAGGCAAGGCCAGCCAGGAGAGCGTGGCGGATTGGGTATGTGAGAAGGGTGTTGATCATTTGCCAAATGCGGCCTTTGTGGGGCCGGATGACTACTTCAGTTCCTACGAGATGATCCAGAGGGCAAAATTTGTGATGATCTATAACTCTACCATTGGGATGGAGGCTTCGATCATGGGCGCACCGGTGTTGTGCGCCGGGAAAGCACGCTTCACGCAACTGGAGACGGTTTATTTCCCCCGCAGCAGCTCGGAATATATGGATACATTGGAGAGATTCCTGACTGAGGATGACGTTCAGGCCCCTGACGAGCATCGTATCAACGCCAGGCGCTTTTTGTATTACCAGCTCTTTCGCACATCGCTGTCCTTTGACCACTTTCTTGAGCCGGATGGCATCTGGCCCGGTTTTGTGCGCCTGAAGGACTTTGCCCCGGAAGACTTGCTGCCAGCGAACTCCCCAACACTAAGGGTGATTTCAGAGGGTTTATTGCATGGCGGAGAATTCTTGCTTCCTGAGGACTGAACGGCTTTTATCTCAACTGCACCTGAGCTATTCAACAGCGCCCAAGGCGGTTTTGAGTTGATAAGAATCTTGGATGCGGAGGTCTACTTGATCCGGTAGATATCCCAGCCGTACCTGAACAGGCGCGTATCAAGCAATGGGTCAGGGTGCTCGCAAAATCCATGCGGCCCAACCAGCGGACACAACACCACTGGCAGGTTGAGGTTGATAATGCGGAATTCGTCTCGCACCTGGTCCACAAGGATCAACCGATTCCCTTGATTACAGAGCACGATCTAATTCCATAGCATGGTGAATTTGTTGTCAACGCCAGCTCTGACCAGCAGTGCGGGCATATTGTTGACATAAGGCATGTTGACGATCCCGCCATGATACAGGTGCAGCCGCTCCAGCGTGCCCACATCAATGTGGGTGTACTCAATCTCTCTCAATCCGTAAAAATCCACCAGGAAATATTCAATCCCTTCGACATATTCCTTGCGCTCTTCCAGGCTGATGAACACCAGTCCATCGGAGGGTGTGATCTGGGTGGTGATTTCCAGCATCTGGTGGTTCATACGGTCAAAGATTAACTGCGCTTTGGCGTGGGTGCGGTAATGGGTTAGAGCGGCCATGAACATCAGCAGGCTGGCTGCTGCCAGGGCGGTGATAATCCAGCGGAGTTTTTTTGGGATTGTTTGAGCATGTCTGCGACGGGCAGGGTAAACCGACCGATCAGGATGGCTGCACCCAGGCTGAAAGCAAGCAGATAGTAAGCCCGGGCAAATTCTCAGGGCAATAACGCACCTGCCCAGGCCAGCAACCAGATCCCCCAGGTGAAGAAAGGCAGCTTTTGTTTGGCGTCCAGCGCTTTGTGGGTAAATAATCCGATCAAAGCCAGGATGGCTGTGGGAACCAGGTAATGATAATTACTGGTATACAGGGTGATCCAGCGGGGAATCCTCTCCACAAGTGATCCCAGAACGAAGTCATAGCGTGTGGTGAAACTGCTTTCTGTTACAGGTGGCGCGCCGAACAGGGCACGGATGAGTAAAAAGGTAGCCATGGAGCCGCCATGCTGAGAAAGAAGTACAAATATGATTTTTGCTCCTGCAGGGAGAATTTCTTGCGTTGGAGGAGGACGATCCCTGCCCAACAGGCTGAGATTGGCGCCATGATATAGGCGGTTTCTTTGGCCCAAATGGCGAAAAAGCCATTGAGGAAGGCCAGGATCACAAAAGCCCATTCATGAGACGCTCGCTCCGCACGTTTGAGCTTTTCAAGGCACAGCAATGATGCCAGGAGGAAGACCAATGAGAGGGGGTCGATTTTGGAGAGCGTATAGAAGTTTTCAATGATGGGGATCGAGAAGACAAATACCAGGCTCGCCAGGAGAATCTGCCAGTCCAGTGTCCCCATGGCTTTCATCAGCAGGTGGATTTCGACCAGGAGCACCAGCAGGATGACCAGGTGCCCAAAGAAAAACCAGAAGGGATTTGGCCCTGCCAGCAGTTAAATCAGCGTGTAAAAAACCAGTATAATGGCCGAAACCGTCCAGCTTGAAGGTCGTAGCTCATGCTGAGGTCACCCTGAAGGAGTTTTTGGACTTCCACATAGATGAGGCTGTCATCCATGATACCAAATTGGGGTGAGGCCAGCCGGGGTGCCATGATTAACACCGCGATCATTAACGGAATCAGAGTAAAAGTGAGTGATGTTCTTTGTTTTGAGGTCATAAAACTAAGCTCCAAGCGTATTTCATTTTAATGCATCGTGTTAACAACCGTGCTTAATCCGGGTTATAATAACAGACAAGAAATTTATCGAATTTGAAGGCAAGCCTATGAGAAATAAGATCATCGCCCTGGTTCCTATGCGGCACCATTCCGAACGGGTGCCTGGCAAGAATTACCGGCCGCTGGCGGGAAAGCCGCTTTTTCACCACATCTTGATCACCTTGTTAGGGGTTCCAGAACTTGACTCAATCCTGGTGGACACAGACAGCCCCGAGATCACGGCAGGTTTACAGGCACATTTTCCCTCGGTTAAGGTCATTGACCGCCCGGAACATCTGCGGGGGGATGCCATCTCGATGAACGAGATCCTGATGCATGATACCAGCGTAATGGAAGCGGATTTTTACCTCCAGACCCATTCCACCAACCCGCTACTGCGCGCACAAACAGTTTCGTCTGCCATCCAGGCGTTCTTGGCTGCCATTCCCGAATATGATTCCCTATTCAGCGTGACCCGCTATCAAACCCGCTTATGGGATCAGCTCGGGCGGCCCGTCAACCATAACCCGAATATCCTCCTGCGCACCCAGGACCTGCCGCCGCTGTTTGAAGAAAATTCTTGCCTGTATATCTTTACCCGCCAGAACCTGGTCAGCCGGCGCAATCGCCTGGGTGAACGCCCGCTGATGTTCGAGATCCCGGCTGCTGAAGGTCGGGATATTGATGATGAATTGGAATTCATTATTGCGGACACGCTCTATCACCAGATGTATGGTCAATGATCGCTGCCCGCTCAACCCCCAAACACATAACTTTTGGAGCTAACCTATGAAAACGGTTTTGGTCTCAGCGCCATATATGCTGCCAGAAATGAAACGCTTCCGGCCGGTGCTGCAAGCTTTCAACCTGGACATCATCACCCCGGTTGTAAATGAACGCCTGTCGGAGGAGGAGCTGCTGGTTCACGCGGGGACGTTTGATGGCGCCATCTGTGGTGATGACCGGTATACCCGCCGGGTGATTGAGGCTTGTACCCCGCGCTTGCGGGTGATCTCGAAATGGGGGACGGGGATTGATTCGATTGACCAGGCCGCTGCACAAGAAATGGGTGTGATGGTT
>JBLRWR010000121.1:0-5869 GCA_047921135.1 Candidatus Brevefilum sp. | reverse complement strand
AGACGCGCTACGTTCAGGGCGTAGTGAGCTTTGGGCTCATGAGGGTTCAAATCCCTCCTTCGGCACTGCCCCCCAAACAAATTGGGGGGTTTTGCTTTAAACCTAATCCTCCCTGTTAAAATGGTACAATAATTGTAACAAACCAAATTGGGTATAGATGATCATGATCAAGAAAATCCTCAAAAACAAACGTGTGATTTTGGTCGCACTGACCGTCATCCTGTTACTGCTGCTGGTGGATTTCAACCAGCGCATGGCCCTGCTCACCCGCTTGCGCCGGCAGGAAAGAGACCTGACCGAACGCTATGCCCAACTGGAATCCACGCGCATGGCCCTGGAGACCGAGCTGTTCTACTCCCAATCCGATGAAGCCGTTGCACGCTGGGCGCGTGAAGATGCGATGATGATCCAGCCGGGGGATATCCCCATCGTCCTCATGCCGCCTGAAAACCCCATCCCCACACAACGCACCGTCGAACCCGTTATTATCCAGCAAATCAATCGATGGGAAATCTGGAAGGCACTCTTCTTTGGGGATTAACCCACCCATGACACAAAACCTGATCCTTTCCTATCACCAGGTAGAGCACCTGTCAGCGCCTGGTGCCACGGAGGTGATGCCCCTCTCCCCCGACCTGGGACGTTCAATGGTAACGGTACAGCGGGTGGATTCAGGCTGGTCGCTCCCCGATGGACAGGTCCTTACCCACAACCATATTGAAACCCTCCTGGAAGAGCAAAATAGCTGCTTTATACTGGTCGATGGGGCACTTGAAAAAATTGAAGCCTTCTCCCCCCGCACCAACCGCTACTACAGCCTGATGCCCACCCCCAGCGCACCCACCATGCTCATCTCCGGCATCCCCATGCACCGGGTCAAGGACACCACCCCCCTGCAGGACACGCAGGAGAAGCTCAAAGCCCTGGGTAAACCCCACGGCCGAGTCCTGGATACCGCCACCGGGCTGGGATACACCGCCATCCAGGCTGCCCACACCGCTGACTTGGTGATCACGATTGAATTTGACCCCGCTGTGCTCAAAATCTGCCGGGCTAATCCCTGGTCTGCCGAGCTGTTCACCCGCCCCAACATCCAGCCGGTGATCGGTGACAGCGTCGACCTGGTGGCTGCCTTCGGTGACCAAACCTTCGACGCCATCCTCCACGACCCGCCCACCTTTGCCCTGGCAGGCGAGATGTATTCACTGGCGACCTATCGGCACCTGCACCGCCTGCTCAAGCCCGGCGGGCGCCTGTTCCACTACATCGGCAACCCGGACAGCCGCTACGGCGCCACCACCGGCCGCGGCGTGGCCGACCGTCTGCGCCAGGCCGGGTTCAGGGTCACGCCGAAGGAGAGGGCCTTTGGGGTGTTGGGGGTAAAGTAATTATTACGCACAATGAATATCCAAAAATTGATCTTCTGGCGATTTTTCGATGCAACAACATCTTTTGTCAACCAACGGGATTATTGATTCTTCTAGAAAATATTTATCACTGACGGGTATCACAAATCAAACACACCCCCCTGGGTAAGTAGCAATATCTTCTCAAGGGGGAGGGCCAGAGAATGGGTAGTTCAAGCACCCTCATTATTAGGCTGCGACAACACTTTGCTAATTATTTTCAGAACTCGTTCGATACGAAAAATAACTTCGTCATTTTCAAACCGAATAATGTAATATCCAAGCCGTTGTAAATAAGTTTCTCGTTCAGAGTCATACGCAATTTGCTGAAGATGCACTGGCCCATCAATCTCGATCACCAATTTTCTTTCAGGGCAATAAAAGTCAACAATAAATGTCCCTATCGGGTGTTGTCGTCTGAACTTAAATCCCCCTAGTTTTCTCGCCCTCAGTTCTTGCCACAAAAGGTTCTCAGCTTTAGTGGGATTCTGACGCATATACCTTGCTTGCTCAATTAACGCATCCCTGGTCTGCCTGGAAACATCAAATTTTATGGGCTGTCCATCACTGGTCAACCCCTTCCCCCCCGCTGCGCGGGTACCCTCCCCCTCAGGTGGGGAAAGGCCTGGGATGGGGTGCGAAAATAGCATATCATTGGTACTCCATCCATTACACCATTACAGATTAATTATTGCACAGCCCAAGATACCTTGATTTTTCATCAATTAAGGCTCAAAAACTCATCCAGCCTCAGATTGTCCTAACTTTGAAACAGAACGAGCCACTTCACCTCACGCAGTGATGGGTTAAGGATAGTGTGCACAACCCCCGCTTATCATGTATAATTCCCCTTTGATGGACATCACAGACCTCACCCAGGCCATGGACCGCTTCGTGACCGCCAAAGGCTGGTATCAGCCCGGCACGCCCCGGCCCCAGACCCCCAAAAACCTGGCCGCCTCCCTGTGCATCGAAGCCGCGGAGGTACTGGAGCTATTCCAGTGGTCAGAGCAGGCCGCGGATCCAGAGACGCTGGCGGGCGAGCTGGCCGATGTGACCCTCTACCTGCTGCAGCTGGCCCGGGTCACAGGGATTGACCTGCCGGCCGCGGTGATGGACAAGCTTAAAACCAACTACCAGCGTGAGTGGGACGTCGTCCCGCCCGCAGATAGAGAGCAAGGTGATGATGAAAATTAGCGTTTTCGGCGGATCAGCCCCCCAGCCGGGCACCCCGGCCTACCAGGAAGCCTACGAACTGGGCAAACTGCTCGGCGGCGCAGGCATGACCGTCCTCACCGGCGGTTACACCGGCACGATGGAAGCCACCTCGCGCGGCGCCAGCGAAGCCGGCGGTCACGTGATCGGTGTGACCTGTGAGGAAATCGAAGCCTGGCGCCCCATCGGCCCCAACGCCTGGGTGGCCGAGGAGTGGCGCTGCCAGACCTTCGATGAACGCCTGAACTCGCTGGTGGTCAACTGCGATGCCGCCATCGCCCTCCCGGGCGGCCTGGGCACACTGCTTGAAATCGGCCTGACCTGGAACAAGCTGGCCATCGAAGTGATCCAGCCCAAACCTGTGATCCTGCTGGGCAGCAGCTGGCACAAAGTAATGGAGACCTTCTTCGCTGAATTCGGCGATTATGTCCCCATGGATGATCGCCAATACCTCGCCTTTGCGCCCGAACCCCACGCAGCGCTTGAGCTGCTGACTAATTTTTTAGGGTTGGCGTAAACCGCCAGCCCGTGAGCACACCAGAAAGTAATTATGGATGAGAAGAAATTAACGCCCAAATCAGAAAATTATTCCGAATGGTACAACCAGCTTGTTCAGCGGTCTGAGATGGCCGATTACGCCCCGGTGCGCGGTTGCATGGTCGTGCGCCCCTACGGCTGGTCGCTGTGGGAGAATATCCAGGCTGCCCTGGACGGACGCTTTAAAGCCACCGGCCATGTCAACGCAGCCTTTCCCCTGTTTATCCCCATGTCCTTCATGGAAAAGGAAAAACAACATGTGGAGGGCTTTTCACCTGAGCTGGCCGTGGTCACCATCGGCGGCGGCTCCGAGCTGGAAGAACCCCTCATCGTCCGGCCGACCTCCGAGACGATCATCGGCTACATGTATTCTAAATGGATCCAATCCTACCGGGACCTGCCCGTGCTGATCAACCAGTGGGGCAATGTTGTTCGCTGGGAAATGCGCACGCGTTTGTTCCTGCGCACCCTGGAATTCTACTGGCAGGAGGGCCACACCGCCCACGCTACCGCCGAAGAGGCCGAAGCCGAAACGCTGCAAATGCTCAACATCTACGCCGATTTCGCCCGGAACGAGGCCGCCGTGCCCGTCATCCCCGGACGCAAGAGCGAAACCGAAAAATTCGCTGGCGCAGTGCGCTCCTACACCATCGAGGCGATGATGGGCGATAAAAAAGCCCTCCAGGCCGGTACCAGCCACAACCTGGGCCAGAACTTTGCCAAAGCCTTCGAAATCCAATACCTCGATGAGACCAACACACTGCAGCACTGCTGGACAACCTCCTGGGGGCTTTCAACCCGCTTCATTGGCGCCATCATCATGACCCACGGCGACGACCAGGGCCTGGTCTTGCCACCGCGCCTGGCCCCCATCCAGGTGGTGATCGTACCCATCTTTCGCAAGGACGAAGAACAATCCCTGGTCATGGAGGCTGTGGAACGCGTCAAGAACGAGCTGTCTGCCTTCCGGGTCAAGGTGGACGATCGCACCGAAGTGACCCCCGGGTTCAAGTTTAACGAATGGGAACTGCGCGGCGTGCCCCTGCGCCTGGAGATCGGCCCCAAAGATGTGGCCAAGAACAGTGTCGCCCTGGCCCGGCGCGACATCCCCGGCCGTGAGGGTAAATCCTTTGTGCCCCAGGATGGGATCGCGGACACCGTGAGCGACATGCTGGAAGCCATCCAGGCCAATATGCTCGCCAAGGCTACCCAATTCAGG
This sequence comes from Candidatus Brevefilum sp., assembly GCA_047921135.1. Classification (GTDB taxonomy): domain Bacteria; phylum Chloroflexota; class Anaerolineae; order Anaerolineales; family Anaerolineaceae; genus Brevifilum. The sequence goes on along the minus strand of JBLRWR010000121.1, from coordinate 1,492 downwards.
GATGAAAACATCCATGAACCCCAGGATTATGAAGCCTTCAAAGAGATCATCGCTGCCGACGGTTGGTGTTACGTTTGGTGGAAATCCAACTCTGAAAACGAAGCCCAAATCAAAGAGGATACCAAGGCCACCCTGCGCTGCATCCCGATGGAACAGCCTGGCGGCACGGGCAAGTGCATTTTCAGTGGTGAAGAGACCACCGAAAAAGCCTATTTTGCCAGGGCTTATTAACCATCTCCTGCTGGGGGAGCCATGTTAAAAAACACACTGACTGCTGCACAAGTGGATCGAAAGCCGACCGATCATGACGGCTGTTAATTTAGCCCGCCTGCGCCATCAAATCCGGGATGTAATAGCCCATTTTGAAGCGCCGGTTGCTTTTCGCCAGGAGCTGCGGGCGCTGTTCAGCCTGTATGCCAATTACAGCCTGCGTTTTGGAGAAAAAGCGCCCGTTCGGCCCCTCATCCCGATGTACCACCTGCCCCATCCGGTCACCCGCCAGCTCCACATCGACCTCAAACCCCTTATTGCTGCCGACCCTGCTGCTGCCCTAAACCTGGCAGATGAATTATGGGCTGATGACTACTACGAGATTAAAGCAACAGCCATTTTCATCATCGGCGAAGTGCCCCTCCAAGACCCGCAGGACGTCCGGGTGCGGCTCGATGCCTGGCTCTCAGCAAGACTCGACCCAGTGCTCAAGTCTGACCTGCTCTCCATCGGCACCCGCTCATTGCAGGGTCAATTCCCGGATGCGTGGGAGAAATTGATCCTCAGCCTGCTGACGAACAACGATCCTGCCATGATTGCCATGGGCATCCAGGCCCTGTCAGCCGGCGCAAAGCACCCCGCTTTCCATAACTTACCCGCATTGTTTCGGCTGGCCAGTCCCTACATCAGGGACCCCCACACTGCCTACATCCGGGACCTCGAAGCGCTGATCGAAACCTTGGCAAAAAACGCCCCCCAGGAGACTGGCTTTTATCTCAGGCAAATCCTGTCCGTCAGCACTTCCCCTGCAACCGGCCGGCTGATTAAAAACTGCCTGCCATCCTTCCCTGAAGACATCCAAAATGATCTAAAATCAGCCCTCGACAAAGACCGATAACACCCCTCTCAACCCCGGGTGCGGATCAACTCGCCGCTGGGGGTGACCACCACCGGGTCGTCTCTAACGGGGCCGTGCCACACGGTATGCCCATCCGCCCACACTTCCACCAGGCGATACATCGCCATCCCCGCATGATCCATGCGCCCTGCCGCACGCATCGCCGCCTGGAAAATCGAGCCGTTAGGCAGCTCTGCACTGAAAATCTCCCCGGCTGTCATCCCCACCAGCTCATCCAGTGATATTCCGTTGCCAAAATCGGGTGATGTATGTGAATTGGTCATCGTTTGAAATGAATAGTTGTTAGGTATTAGGGATAAGGTATTGGGTCTTGGGTTTCATTTTCCCTGATCACCTAATACCCAATACCAAATCACCTAAGCC
>JBLRWR010000120.1:0-5915 GCA_047921135.1 Candidatus Brevefilum sp. | reverse complement strand
TGGGCAAGCCTTCCGGCGTATGCGGTGGGGTGGGCGGCTCGCAGCACCTTCACTGGCGCAACTTCTACTCCAGCGGGGTGCAGGGCGGTACGGTGGCTATGGCGGCCGGGATGGCCCTGGCGGAAAAGCGAGCCAGGCGCGGCAGCATCGTGGTGGACTTCATGGGCGATGGCACCCTGGGCGAGGGCATTTTGTATGAGTGTTTGAACATGATCTCGCTGTGGCGTTTGCCCATCCTGATCGTTTTAGAGAACAACCACATTGCCCAAACGACGCCTGGCAGCCTGGCCATTGCCGGGAGCATCTGCAAGCGTTTTGAGGCCTTTGATATCCCAACCACCACGCTGGATAGCAGCGATATTCTGGAAATATTGCCTTTGGCAGGGACGTTGATCCGCCAGGTCAGGGCTGACTCTGCGGCCCAGGCGTTGATCATCTCCACCGCCCGGCTGGGCGCCCATTCCAAGGGCGATGACACCCGCTCACCCGGTGAGCTGGAGCAGTTATGGGCCGCGCGGGACCCGGTTGCCATCCAGGCGAAACGGCTGGGAGCAGCCGCTCGCCAGCAGGCCGAAGCAGAGGTGGCTGCATTCATTCAAAGCGCCTTTGATGCAGCATTGGCCGCCGAAGGAGGGCAGCGATGAGCGATTTAACCCCACGTACTGTCCTGGACTCCCTCAACCTGGGCTTACACCAGGCACTGCGGGATGACCCCCAGGTGGTTATGCTGGGGGAGGACTTGCTGGACCCCTACGGCGGGGCATTCAAAGTTACCCGCGGTCTTTCAACAGCTTTCCCCGACCAGGTGTTGACCACACCCATCTCGGAGGCGGGTATCACCGGTATGGCCGGCGGAATGGCCTTGCGCGGCATGCGGCCGGTGGTTGAGATCATGTTTGGCGATTTCACCACGCTGATTGCTGATCAGGTTATCAACCATATTGCCAAATATAATGGTATGTATGCCGGTGCAGTCAGCGCGCCAGTGGTAATCCGCACGCCGATGGGCGGACGCCGCGGCTATGGGCCGACCCATTCCCAGACGCTGGAAAAATTCTTCCTGGGTGTGCCGGGACTGACCGTGCTGGCACCGTTTAACCTGCTGGGGGATCATCCCCTGGGCGCGCCGGGCGCGCTGCTGTATGAGGCCATCCACACGCTGGATAGCCCAGCCTTGTTTGTTGAGAACAAGCTGCAATACCAGTTCAGATTACACCCGTGGGTTGACCTGGCGGAGTATGCACTTACTGGCGAGGGCATCCCAGGCGGCTTTCCTGCACCATTTTACACGGTCAGGTTGAAATCAGCGCCAGCGGTGCAGATCACCCTGGCGGCGTATGGTTATATGGCCCAGATCGCCCTGGAAGCCCTGCACGCGCTGGCGTATCAGCATGAGATCTTCTGCGAGCTGATGGTGCCGACCCAGCTGGTGCCCTTTGAACTGGGGCCGCTGTTTGATTCTGTGGGCCGCACAGGCCGCCTGCTCACCGTTGAGGAGGGCACCTTCTCTTTAGGCTGGGGCGCCGAGGTGCTGGCCAGGACGGCAGAAGCCCTGGGCCCAGGCCTGAAAGCTGCCGGGCGGCTGGCGGCCAGCGAGGGCGTCATCCCGGTAGCGCCAGACCTGGAAGCGGCTTGCCTGCCAGATGTTGACGATATCGTTGCGCGGGTGCGAGAAATGGTGTGAAATGATGGCTAAATTGATCCCGATCAAGATCCCCCTGTTGAATCCCAATGAACCCGAAGCGCTCCTGGTCTCCTTAGCTGTGGCAGAGGGTGGAGCGGTTGAACCCGGCCAGGTGGTGGCCGAAATTGAAACCACCAAATCCACCGGTGAGATCGAAGCCGAAGCGGCGGGATTTTTTGTTGGTTTGCAATATGCACCAGGCGAGACTCTGCAGGCCGGGGATGTGCTGGGGTATATCGGTGATTCTCCGGATGCCAAAGATCCCTCCCTGCCGCCCTGGGCTGGGGATGATGCGGGAGCGGTTGAGGTACAGCCTGCTTTTTCTGGGCTGCGCATCACTGAACCGGCGCGTGAACTGGCCCTGGCTGAGGGCCTGGCCCTGGAGGATCTCCCGCACGGACCCCTGGTGACTCGCCAGATGGTTTTGCAGCTTTTACATCCTGCCGAGACCGCGCACAAACCGGACATCCCCGAGGGTGAAAAACGGTTGCTGATCTATGGCGCCGGCGGACACGGCTGTTCGCTGGCTGCCCTGGTGCGCCAATCTGAGGATTATGAGCTGGTTGGCTTCCTGGATGACGGCTTGCCGGTGGGCGCGGAGGTTGCGGGTTTAGCCGTGCTGGGGGGTGGTGAAAAGCTGGCCGACCTGGCTCAAGTGGGGGTCCGCCTGGCGGTGAATGGCGTGGGCGGGGTGGGCGACCTGGCGGCGCGGCTTGCGGTCTATGAACGGCTGGCTGCCGCGGGTTTTTATTGCCCCACTGTGATCCACCGTACTGCTTTTGTGGAAGAAAGCGCAGCTCTGGCTGATGGGGTACAGGTGTATCCCCTGGCCTATGTGGGGGTGCGCGTCAGGGTGGGGTATGGCTGTATCATCAACACTGGCGCGATCGTCTCGCACGATTGCCGCCTGGCGCCGTATGTGAACCTCTCCCCGGGGGCGACCCTGGCCGGCGGGGTGGTCGTGGGTGAAGCGGCATTGATTGGCATGCGCGCCACGGTCAACCTGAATGTGAGTATTGGCAAACAGGCACGGATTGGCAATGGGGCCACTATCAAAGCTGATGTCCCAGATGGCGGGGTTGTCCCGGCCGGGACAATCTGGCCGCCCAGGCGCTGAACAGGCCCGAACACACCCCAAACAAGCCCAAGCGGGTATTCGTTTAATGAAAGGCAGGTTTTTTCATGTTTGGAAAAAAGAAATCTTCTCCTGATTATGCTTCAACCGGACCGGTCGAGAGGGTTACTTCGGTGTTGGGGCCTGGTATCAGCTGGAAAGGTGATTTGCGTGGGAAGGGCGGTGTACGCATTGAAGGTGCTCTGGAGGGTGAGGTCGCAGTGCGCGGCCTGGTGATTGTTGGCGAGACCGGCAAGGTGACCTGTGATGTGCTCAAAGCGGCGACGGTCATTGTGGCAGGGTCGGTCAGCGGGCAAATCCTGGCAGAAAAGCTGGAGATTCGCGCCACCGGGCGGGTCTATGGCGATGTGACCATCCAATCGATCTCAACAGATGAGGGCGCTTTCTTACGCGGCAAGGTCACCATGGAGGAGAAGGTGGATCTTGCAGATCTACCGGATAGCGAAAAGGAAATCCCGCAGGCCGAGCCTGACCAAACTGAAGACCAGGTGGAAGGCTGAGCCATGCGCATGTCGAAGCTGTTCAGTACCACCCTGCGTGATGCGCCCTCTGAGGCGGAGATCGCCAGCCACCAGCTCTTACTTAGGGCCGGGTACATCCGCCAGTTGGGCGCGGGGATTTATTCCTATTTACCTTTAGCACAGCGGGTGATGACCCGCATTGAACACATCATGCGGGAGGAAATGGCAGCCATCGGCGGGCAGGAGCTGAAAATGCCGGTGGTGCATCCGGCCGATGTCTGGCAGGAAACCGGGCGCTGGTACCAGGTGGGCGATGAGATGGCACGCTTTAAAGACCGCGGCGGCCATGACATGGTGTTGGCCATGACCCACGAGGAGGTGGTGGCCGATTTAGCCCGGCGGGAGATCCAGTCATACCGCCAGCTGCCCCAGCTGATCTATCACATTCAGACCAAGTTTCGCGACGATCCCCGGCCACGGGCTGGGTTGATCCGTGTGCGCGAATTTACCATGCTCGATAGTTACAGCCTGGATCGTGATTCGGCTGGCCTGGATGCGCAATACCAGGCGCATTACGAGGCGTATTTTCGCATCTTCAAGCGCTGCGGACTGCCAGTTAGGGCGGTGGGCTCAGATACCGGCATGATGGGCGGACTGGAAGCCCATGAGTACATGTATCTGACGCCAGTGGGGGAGGACACGCTGCTGTTTTGCAATCAATGCGAATATGCTGCCAACCGGCAGGTGGCTGCTTTTAACAAACCCGATCCGCCTGAAGAGGCGCCCCTGCCCCTCGAAAAGGTGGCCACCCCCGGGGCTGCCACCATTGCAGAGCTGGCGGCTTATTTGCAGATCTCCCCGGCGAAGACGGCCAAGGCCGTTTTCTTGATGGCGGAGGTGGAAGGCGCAGATGCACCCCGGATGGTGTTTGCCGTTTTGCGGGGGGATATGGCTTTGAATGAGACCAAGCTGGGCAATGCGCTTGCAGCCGCGGGTAAAGGCTTGGTTAAAAGCCTGCGTCCTGCCCTGGATGCGGAAATTGCCTCGATCGGTGCCTGCCCAGGTTATGCCTCCCCGATCGGGATTGACCGAGGAAAGGTGTGGGTGGTGGCCGATGATCTGCTGCCGCGCTCGCCTAACCTGGTGGCCGGGGCCAACGAAGCGGGCTACCACCTGCGCAACACCAATCTGGGGCGGGATTATGAAGCAGACGTTGTGGCCGATATCGCCCTGGCGGAGGATGGCGCGCCCTGTCCGCATTGCCAGGGTTTGCTTGAGACCAAACGCGGTGTTGAAGTGGGCAACATCTTCAAACTGGGGACACGCTATACGGCTGCCCTGGGTGCGACTTATCTGGACGAAGATGGGCAGCCCCAGCCGATTGTGATGGGGTCTTATGGGATCGGTGTGGGCCGGTTGATGGCCTGCATTGTCGAGGAACACCATGATGCGCACGGGCTGATCTGGCCGGCCAGTATTACGCCGTACCCGGTGTACCTGGTGGTGCTCAGCAGCAAAGATGGTGTATCCGAAGACGCTGCCGAGGCGCTCTACCAGAACCTGGTGAAAGCCGGCCTAGAACCGTTATTTGATGACCGTGATGAGCGAGCCGGCGTGAAGTTCAACGATGCAGACCTGATCGGCATCCCCCTGCGCGTGACAGTCTCGTCACGGTCGCTGCAAAACGGGGGATACGAGTTCAAACGCCGGACCGAAGAAGACCGCTGGATTGTTCCGGTTGAGACAGCCCTGTCGGTGATCATGGATCAGATTGAGCAGGGAAAAAAATAAATGATGGAATCTATAATAAGAATTTGAAATTTAGTAGGGGCGACTCATGAGTCGCCCCTACTGATCGAGAAAATGTGTCTCATGTCATGGTAGAAAAGCACAAAATCCACAATCGGCAATCAATCCGCATCCAGGGATTTGACTATGCCGGTCCAGGGTCATATTTTGTCACGATTGTCAGCCATCAGCGGTCAAATATATTTGGAGAAGTTTTGCATGGCGAAGTTAAATTATCTCCAGTTGGAAAAGTTGTGGAACATAAATGGCAAGAAATTCCATCTCATTTCAAAAATATCTCCCTTGACGTCTTTGTGATTATGCCCAATCATATTCATGGTATTTTGAACATTAATGAAAGAAGTGATGAAGAAGCTCACTTTAGGTCATTTACAATTGATGATGTTGCTGTCCTTAATGATCCAGGTTTTCCTAAAGGTCCAAAACCCCAATCCTTGGGAGCTATCATTGGTTTATTTAAATCAGCCGTGACAAAGAAAATCCATGAACTTTGTTTACTTGAGAACGAAAAAGTTTGGCAGAGAAATTATTATGAGCACATTATCTGGGATGATGAAGACCTAAACCAAATCATCGATTATATTGAAACAAACCCCGATAATTGGGAAGCAGACACGGAATATAACTCGGAAATATGCATTTAAAAAATAATAGATGAACCACAATTTTCGCTTTCGTGACTCCATGACTTTAACCTCTCTAACCGCCACACTCGTCGAAATTCTCCAACTCGGACCGGAAATTGCCGGGCGGTTTGACCTGCCGGCTAAACATTGGCCTTTGCCCGGGCAATACCTGGCCTGCCAACGGGTGAGCGATGACATGG
>JBLRWR010000119.1:0-5922 GCA_047921135.1 Candidatus Brevefilum sp. | reverse complement strand
CCCTGGCTTTCACAGCCGCTGCCCGGGGCTATGGCTGCGTGATCATCATGCCCGAAAAGGTAAGCTACGAACGCAAGCTGATGATGAAAGCCCTGGGTGCCGAACTGATCCTCACCCCGGCCGAAGAAGGCATGAACGGCTCGATCGCTAAAGCAGAAGCGCTGGTGGCTGCTAACCCGCGTTACTTCATGCCCAACCAATTCACCAACCCGGCCAACCCAGAAATCCATCGGCGCACCACCGCCATGGAGATCTGGCGCGATACCGACGGCGAGGTCGATTTCCTGGTGGCAGGCATCGGCACAGGCGGCACGATCACCGGTACCGGCGAGCGGTTGAAAGAACTGAACCCCAACCTGCAGGTGATTGCCGTTGAACCGGCCGATTCACCGGTCCTTTCTGGCGGCGTAAAAGGGCCTCACCCCTTGATGGGCATCGGCGCAGGCTTTATCCCTGAAATTCTCAACACCGAGATCTACGATGAGATCATCCAGGTAAGCGGGGAAGACGCCTTCAGTACCGCCCGCAGGCTGGCTGTGGAGGAAGGCTTGCCGGTGGGGATTTCCTCCGGCGCGGCCGCCTGGGCGGCCTTGCAGGTGGCCAAACGCCCTGAAAATGCGGGAAAACGGATCGTCGTGATCATACCCTCCTTTGCAGAGCGCTACTTAAGCACGCCGCTGTTTGCCGATCTACACGAGGAACATTAAAAAATCTGGGAAACCGCTATGGAACATACATTTGAAAAACCATTTTCATCCTTCACCCAGCAGAATAAGGAGATCGGGTTGTTTAAAATGATCTGGGAAGACATCAACTGCGCGCTGCAGCGCGACCCCGCCGCGCGCAATCGGCTTGAGGTGCTGTTCAACTATTCTGGTTTACATGCCATCTGGCTCTACCGCGTCACCCACTGGCTGTGGTTGCGCAAGCTGCACTTTTTGGCGCGTTGGCTCTCGCAACTTGCACGCTGGGTCACCGGCATCGAGATTCACCCCGGGGCAGTCATCGGACGGCGCTTTTTTATCGACCACGGCATGGGTGTGGTCATCGGTGAAACAGCCGAAGTCGGCCAGGACGTCACCCTCTATCACGGGGTGACCCTGGGCGGCGTCAGCCTGGAGAAAGGCAAACGCCACCCCACCCTGGGCGACCGGGTAGTGGTCGGCGCGGGTGCCAAGATTCTGGGCGCCATCACCATCGGGCGCTGCAGCCGCATTGGCGCCAACGCTGTGGTGGTCAAGCCGGTCCCGCCAAATTCCGTGGTGGTCGGGGTACCCGGGCAGGTCGTGCGCCGGACTGAAAAACCGACTGAAGAGCTCCTGGACCTGCACCACGACCGCCTGCCCGATACGCTGGGCGAGGCCTTGGGCCAGGTGATGACCCGCCTGGATCGGTTAGAAGGCGAACTGCACGTCCACAAAAACGGCAAGATCAAGCCTGATGACGAAGGGTATTGGGTCGGCTCCGACTTCAGTATTTAGGCATAATAAAAACGATCTCTATGTTGAAGGAGATCGTTTTTTATTTCGTCTGCATGAAAGATTACTGGCCTGTCGCCACCCGTGCCCGGTAAAGATCCAGGGTTTCAACCGCATGGCGCAAATGGGGGATGACAATGCTGCCGCCCACAACCAAACCGACGTTGAAGGCATCGTACAGCTCCGCATCCGTCCAGCCCGCATCCACGCACTGCACGATATGGTAATCAACGCAATCGTTACAGCGCAGCACCAAAGAAGCCACCAGGCCCAGCAGCTCTTTCTCTTTCCCGCTCAATGCGCCGTCTTCATAGGCATGGGTATCCAGGTTAAAGAAGCGCTTGATGCCCAAATGGTCAATGTCAGCAATACGCTGGTTCATTTGGTGGCGATAATTTTGGAAAGTTTCTAAACGGTCTTCCATCCCATTCACCTCGTTGATCTCAATCATTGTTTGGATGCGATTTTTTTCGCAGGATAGCCTCCCGCAGGGTGCCTACCACCACAATCAACAGCAGAATCGTGCTCCAAAAGATGATTCCATCGGTATGACCGATGTCTTCAGGATTTAAAAAATCCGCCTGCTCCAAAATGATGACCACTGGCCCCGGGGTTTCATCCGGGGAGAGTGCTGATGGCGTCTCTTCCAGCGTCGGGATCATGGTCCGTTCACCAATCGGTTGAGAGATCGGGCTTCTTAAGGCCAGAATCGCCAGGATGATAATGATGACGATCATGCCAATTAACAGCCACATCAATTTGCTCCCCCAAAACGACCCATTGTTGCCATGAACCCGATCTGGCATGGTCACTCCCCCAGACTCTCAATGGTCAATTGGGCCGCCTGGACCGGGTCCACCAACCCACCCAGCACCTGCCGGCTGCCATCGCGCAAGAAAGGCCCCAGGCTGAGAATGACCTGGTTGGAAGGCCTTAACACCGACATCATGGCAATCTGGCTGACCGTGGTTCGCAAACCCGGGTTTTGCCAGCCGCTCAGCGCTGAAGGCCTGGGTGGCAGGTAACCCGCCGCACTGGTCCAATCGGCCAGGTATTCTGGCTGAACCAAGAACTCTGCCAGGGCAACCGCCAGGCCATGCCGATGTGTTTCCGGTGTGGACAGTGCCCAGCTCATCCCCGTGCCCATTGTAATCACACCCTCCGACCCTGGCAGCAAGCGCACCATGCTCGCATCAGGAGGTGCCTCTTGCAGGTAATTGGACGCCCAGGTGACGGCGAAATCTACCTGGCCTTCCCTGAACGCCGTCCACACCTGACCGGAGGTTTGATACTGGTTTAACCAATCCGGGAAGGTGCCCGCTTCAACGCCTTGCTCCAGCAGACGATAAACCTCGGTCAGGGGCGCAAGCTCAAGCTGGGGACGACGCTGTGCATCCTGCAAGGTGCCGCCCTCGGCCAGGTAGAGGGTCATCAAAAAAAGCGCCTGGTCATGCTCTGCGGGGAAGGCCAGTTCAAGGCCCTCCTCAAATAGGTCTGCCCAGGTTTGGGGCAGCTCGGTAACGTATTCAGGCCGGTAGACCAGCGCCAAGGCATCCCCTGCAAAGGGTAACCCAAAGGTGCTCCCCTGGATTAAAGCCATTTCCTGCGTGAAGCCATACCAATCCTGGTCGTCTGGTATTTCAGTCATGCCATCCATCGGGTAAATCAAGCCCTTTAGGGCCGCCGATTCCAAATCAGGCCGTGAGAGGGCGATTAAATCCGGCAAGGCCGCCGGCGCAGCTGAGCTGGTCGCCGTGAGCGCATCCAGCAAGCCGCCCAAGCCCGTGGCTGCTTTAACGCGCACATGGATTTCAATCCCACCCTGGATTTCCGAAAAAGCGCTCAACTGGTTCTTAAAATAAATACTGGCCTCCGTTGCCAGGTCCGGGTCCATTTCAGGCGGGACCCACACCGTCAGGCTGGTGACCGGTGGCGGCGTTTCTTCGATCTCAGGCGTCGCATCGGGTGTCGGCGTCTGGGCACCCACATCTTCCGTAGGCGCTGCAGGCGTCGGATCATCATCCGTCAACCAGGGTAGGTCAAACGGAAGGCTCTCACAGGCTGAAAGCAACAGGGCAAGGATCAGCCCGATAGCGAGAATTTGCTTAATCCACTTCAATGGTGGTTTCACGTCCTTTCAGGAGCTTACGCTAAGCGGATTGGTTCGCTGAGCAGTTTAACCAACAGGCGAACTGCATTTTCAATATCGTCAGAGTCTACCATCTCTGAGGGTGAATGGATATATCGGCAGGCAATAGAAACACACCCAGCGGGCACGCCGCTCCGGGTCAGTTGAATCGCACGGCCGTCGGTGCCGCCTGCTTCAAGCACCTCCATCTGGTAAGGGATGCCAGCCGCCTGCGCCGATTTGACCATCCAATCCACCAGGCGGGCGTCAGCGATAAAACTGGAGTCGCGCACCTTAATCGCCGGCCCGGCGCCCAAAGCCGTGGCCATCTTTGGGTTGGTGCGGGGCATATCGCCGCTGAGGGTCACATCCACTGCAAAGCCAACGTCCGGGTCCACGCCATAAGCAGCAGTGGTCGCACCGCGTAAGCCCACTTCCTCCTGGGTGCTGAACACAAAGTGCACCTCGTGGGGCGTACGCTCCAGGCGCTTCAAAGCCTCAACGGCCACAGCGGCGGCCACACGGTCGTCCATCGATTTGGCCACCAGGCGCTTGCCCAGGTCTAAAAACGGGCGCTCAAAACCGCACACATCGCCCACCTTAACCGGGCAATCCGCCTTGCTGGTGGCGCCCACATCAATAAATAGGTCTGTCAGCGAGGGCATTTTGCCCCTCCCGATCCCATCAAGGCCGATCACGCCCCGCGTGCCATCCATGAACACCACCCGACCGCCGTAGCAGGTCAGAGGAGAGATGCCGCCGATATTCGTAAAACGGGCAAACCCCTGCTCATCCACATGGGTGACCATCAAACCGATCTCGTCGATGTGAGCCGAGACCATCACGCGCAGGCCTTGCTCCGTTTTGGTGCCCTTCCTGGCAATCAGGCTGCCCAGGGCATCCACGCGGATATCATCGGCATGGTCCCCAATGGCCTCACGGATCACAGCACGGATCGCATATTCAAAGCCAGATGGGCCGGGGGTTTCTACAAGTTTTTGAATTAAAGATTTCATAAAGTAGCTCCTGAGGTTCTTTATCTAATCAGTTCAATCATTATCACCAAACAAGTCATCCACCGGACCGCTCACCAGCCAGCAGGTCAGGGGTGACCCTGCCTAGCGCAGTGTGCAGCAAGCGCAGGGTATTGGCCCAGTCGTCCAGGCGCGCCAGGCTGACCGCAGTATGCGCATAGCGGATCGGCACAGAAACCGATACGCTGGGGATGCCGCCCCGGGCTTTATGGATGGCACCTGCATCCGTTCCGCCGCCCCCAGGCTGCCGCAGCTGATAGGGGATTTCAGCTTCCTGTGCGGCTTCCTGCAACCAGGTCACCAGCCGGCGGTCGGGGATGGTGGCCCGATCCATCACATAGATGGCCGGGCCCGCGTCCAGGCGGGTATTGTAACGGTCGTTTTCGTCGTCTTCATCCCAGTGCGGCAGGTCGTAAGCAGGGGTCGCATCCACCGCCACGGCCATATCCGGGTTGAAAGCATAGGCGGCCACACGCGCGCCGCGCAGGCCGACTTCTTCCTGGACGGTGAAAGCCGCCAGCAGGTCAATCCCATCGGGCACATGTTTGAGTAGTTCAATCAGCGTCGCCACGCCCAGGCGGTCATCCAGGGCTTTGGCACGGATGCTCGGGCCTGTGATCGCAAAACGGGTGGCAAAGGTCGCCCGATCACCGGGTTTGACCTTATCACCAATCTCTGGCCCCATATCGATGCGTAAGGCCGACTGCTCAATCTTGTTCTGGCGCTCTTTGGCAGTGGTCATATGGATCGGTTTCGCGCCGATCACACCCGGCAACCCCTCCCGCCCCACCAGCACGGGCTTTCCGGGCAGCTGACGCTCGTCGATGCCGCCCACGCGCTCAAATTCAAACAGCGCATCATCGTGTCTTTTGACGATCATAAAACCGATTTCATCCATATGGGCTGCCAGCATAACGCGCACCCGCTGTTCCCCGCGGCCAAACCGCGTCGCCAAAACGTTCCCCAGCGCGTCCACTTTAACTTCATCCGCTACCAGCTTGATCTCCTCCAAAACGATCTGGCGGACATCGTGCTCATCGCCCGAAACACCGGTGGCATTGCATAATCTTTCCAGCAATTCAATTTGGCTGGCGCCAATTTCCGGAACCAGGCCAGCGGATACTTCAATTTTCTTGGTCATAAATCACCCTTCCCAATTAATTTGATCGAGGGTATCCGGCGCGAGGTCAGCGATGACGGCAGCCATCAACCGCCCTGCCCGGCGGATGTCTTTGAGCGAAACAGTTTCAACCGGCGTGTGCATATAGCGCAGCGGGATACC
>JBLRWR010000118.1:0-6053 GCA_047921135.1 Candidatus Brevefilum sp. | reverse complement strand
AGCTGCTCTTGCGCTTCTACAAGCCGGATTGGGAACGGCTGAGGCCGACGGACCGGATGGTAGCCCACACAGGGTACCTGGTTTTTGCCAGGTCGGTCAGGGAGCGGGCAGCGGAATAAGCTTAGTTGAGGACAGCCTGTACAGCGTTTAGGCGGCGCAAATCAATGCTTGTTATAATGGGGGCATGGTGCACCTGACAACGCAAGACATTAAACACGCTTTTCAAGCTTACCGGGTTGATTTTCATCAACGGTACCAGCATGTATTTACCTCGGATGATGTGAAAAACTTGCGGCATGCTGCCGTCATCATCCCCATGTTTGAGCATGAGGACCGGTGGTATGTCTTATTGACTCAGCGTTCTGAGGCCCTGATTGAACACCGCGGGCAGGTTGCCTTTCCAGGCGGGGCTTGCGAGCGGGGAGACCAGGACCTGCAAGCCACGGCATTGAGAGAGATGCACGAAGAGATCGGCGTTCAGCCGGGTGATGTGGAGGTGTTCGGGCATCTGGGCGACATGCCCGTCGTCACCGGATACCTGGTCAGGCCCTTTGTGGGTTGCATTCCCTGGCCGTACACCCTTGATATCTCCAGCGACGAAGTCCAGAGTGCATTTCACGTCCCGCTGGAGTGGCTGGCAGACCCGAAAAATCGGTACAGTGCCTACCGCAGCTATGCTGGTCGGGAGTTTCCGGTGGTTTACTTCCAGCATTATAACGGTTACCAGCTATGGGGGGCCAGTGCAGAGATGACATTGGCTTTGCTCTCGGCTTTGCATCTGACTAAATAGCCTTTGTAAGCGTTAAAAGAACAGAGATGCCCGCTAAGGCATCTCTGTTTTTTGTGCTGATGTCGGAAAAAGATTACGCTTCTTCGCTTTCGAATTCGTCTTCTTTCTTGCCTTTTTCGATCACTTCGGGTTCAACATCCTCGTCTAGCAGTTCGGCAAATTCGGCTTCTTCTTCCTCTTCGGGTTCTTCTTCGATGGCCACATAAGTGACGCCGGCGATCAGTTCTTCTGGGTCGGTGAGCACTGTGATATTCTCAGACAGGACCAGATCTTTGACATAAATGGCGCTATCGATATCGACCAGTTGGGTAGCATCGACTTCGATGCGTTCAGGCAGGTCTTGCGGCAGACATTCAATTTCAAGTTCGGTGATGCCGGTGACGACAACGGCAGCCATTGTGATCTCAGCAGGTGCCTGACCGATCAGCTCGATCGATACAGCTGTCTGGAGTGTTTCGGTCAGAGAGACGGCCATAAAATCGACATGTCTGAGCGTGCCATAAATGATGTCCTTTTGGATTTCTCGTAAGATGGCGGGGTACTTTTCGCCTTCGACATTTAATGTCACCAGGCTTGAGCCGGTTAGCTTTTTAATGGTTTGCGAGGTTTCGTGCAGATCAAGCTGAATGGCGATTGGTTCGATCTGTTCCTTGCCAATCCTACCGTAGATCACACCAGGCAGGATACCTTGCCGGCGCAAGGCACGCACCTGCTTGCCTTTTACCGTGCGTTTTTGTGCTGCAATAACGATATTTTCTGTCATTTTTCCATCCTTCGAGCGCCTCTCACCCGTTTCAATTGGGTTACCTTCGCTCTATGATTAATTGGGTTGTTGTTGCTGGTTTGAGCCAGCGACCTTGAATTCTATTCGGAGACGCGCGAAAGGTCAAGGCAAGCAGGGAACCTGTACACTAAACTTGCTTAATAGCTTGAAATTAGTGATAATGAATACACAATCAGTTAATTTCATTAGTCGTGTTCTTTCTCTATTATTCACGGATGAAATATGAAAAGAATTAAGATATTCTCCTTAACTCTGTTTCTCGTTAGCTTAATTTTCTTATTCAAACCGGTTCAGGGGGCTACTCAAAGCCAGGTTGTGGTACAGCTGGATATTGAAGGGGTGATCAACCCTTTTACAGCTCGCTATCTCGAAAGAGGTTTAGGGTTAGCCCAGCGAGAAAATGCTGACTTGGTCCTGGTCACGCTGGATACCCCGGGCGGGCTAGAATCTTCAATGCGTGAAATGGTGCAGTTCATCCTCGATTCGCCCATACCTGTGGCGGTTTTTGTCTATCCGGAGGGAGCCCGAGCGACCTCTGCGGGGTTGTTCATCCTGCTGGCGGGTGATATTGCTGCCATGGCGCCAACCACAAACGTAGGCGCAGCAACCCCTGTTGCATTTGGCGGTGAATTGGATGAGGTAATGAGTGAGAAATCTCTCAGTGATGCCTCTGCTTTGGTGCGCGGACTGGCTGAAAGCCGTGGGCGTAATGTGGAATGGGCAGAATCAGCCGTGCGGCAGAGCCTGTCGCTGACAGGACGCGAGGCCTTGGATGAAAATGTGATTGATATTGTTGCGGTCGACCTGGCAGACCTACTATCCCAGCTGGATGGGTTTGAAGTGCGCGGTGAAAGGCTAGATTTATCTGATCCAACGATCCAGGCTGAGCCGATGAATTGGGTTGAACGTTTTTATCACATCATCACCGAACCCAATATCGCCTATTTGTTATTGTCCTTGGGGACGCTGTTCTTACTGGCCGAGCTTTCTGATCCGGGCTTGAGCGCGGCAGGAATCGGCGCAGTGCTATCTTTTATCATCGGTTTCATGGCCTTAGGGAGCTTGCCGGTCAACTGGGCAGCGATGGGCATGTTAGCGCTCTCAGTGATTTTGTTTGTGGTTGCGCTGCTTACGGATACAGAGCTTATCGTGACGCTGGTTGGCCTGATTCCTTTCATTCTTGGATCTCTGCTCCTATTTAGGCCATTTCGTCCTGAGTCGCCTGTCATCCCGGAGGTGCGTGTGAGTATATGGTTGATTGTTTTTATGGCTGTGTTGATCGTGTTTTTCAGCTTGATCATTTTGCGAGCAATTCTTAAGGCCTTAAAGCGACCGCCTAAAATGGGCGCTGAGCGGTTTGTGGGCGAGCGTGCGCTTGCTCTGACGAAGTTATCGCCATACGGGCAGGTGAAAATCCAAAATCAAAACTGGAGCGCCACAAGTGTCGGCGGCGAGGTTAATAAGGGCCAGGAGGTTCGGGTTGTGTCAGTTTCTGGTGTGCGCCTGATGGTGACGCCAATTAAAGAAGATGAAAGTTAACAAAACAATATTAGATAGAGCTTAAGGAGGCTAATTATGGATTTGACTATTGGATTATTAATTGCATTGGTAATCGTAATATTGATTACGATGTCTGTGCGCATTGTCCCAGAATACAAACGATTGGTGATTTTTCGGCTTGGCCGTTCGGTCGGTGCACAAGGGCCAGGGCTATTATTTCTAATCCCCTTTGTGGATAAGGCCGTAACGGTCGATCTGCGTGAGGTATACTTTGATGTTCCCCCACAGACATGTATTACCGCAGACAACGCTTCGGTGAGCATTGATTTCCTGGTATATGACAAGGTGATTGATCCTGAACCGAGTGTTCTGGAAGTTGAGGATTTTAATGGCGCCGCACGTGGTTTGGCTATAACAACCCTCAGAGCTGTTGTAGGGGCAATGGATTTAGATGATGTGCTCTCGAAACGGGATGAGATCAACCAGATTTTACATGAAAAACTGGATGAGGTCACCGATCGCTGGGGCATCCGCATCATGGCGGTTGAAATCCGTGAGGTTGTGCCACCGCGGGCGATTGAAGAAGCGATGACCCGTCAGATGGCAGCAGAACGTAATCGTCGTGCCATGGTGGCAGAAGCCGATGGAAAGCGTGAGGCTGCGGTGATGATTGCTAATGGTGATAAGCAAGCCGCGATTCTCAAGGCAGAAGGTCTGCGTGAAGCGACGATCCTTGAGGCCGAAGGAAGCCGGCAGGCTGCTATTCTCGAAGCTGAGGGCTACGCCCTGGCGCTGGATAAGGTTTTTGAAATTGCCAAGGGTATCGACAGTAAGACCCTCACGCTGCAATACCTGGACGCACTCAAGAACCTGGGCGAAGGCGCGGCGACGAAATTTATCATCCCCACCGAATTGCTGAACTTAGCCAAGCCGCTCAGTGACTTTGCCAAAGGTGCGCATCAAGACTAGTGCTCAACTGCTAATTTCACACCATACCTAGATGAAGAGGGCTGTCAGAAACAGCCCTCTCTTTGTCTAATAAAAAACTCGATTTCGCCTTTGGGTTGTTGTATAAGCGGTGGGCATATTAGGAGAAAATTTAAGATTTCGAGTAAAATCGTAAATAAGTATGATGGAGGAAGCACATAGAACGGGAGGTGATAGGGTGAGTAAGAAATTCAGGGATTTTTTCTCAATACTGGTTTTTCTCGGATTAATGATTAGCTTTTTGTCCGCGTGTCAGCCGCAACCCTCGCCAGATACGGGGCAGGTGCTGGAACCAGATTTGGATGTGCTGTATGTGAACCTGACCTGGCATCAGCATCAGCCGCTTTATTACAAAGATGCCAATGGCATCTACACCCGGCCCTGGGTACGGGTGCACGCCACCAAGGATTATCTTGACATGGCAGAAAAAGTGGCTGAGTATGAAGACTTGCGGGTGACCTTTAATTACACGCCTTCGCTTATCCGCCAGTTGAATGACATCGCTAATGGGGCCAAAGACCTTTACTGGGTGCTGAGTGAAATACCGGCCAATGCCTTAACAGAATCTGATAAACGTTTCATATTGGAGCGGTTTTACGATGTCAATTGGACGAACATCATTGCCAGATACCCCCGCTACCAGGCATTGCTCGAAAAACGCGGTGGGACAGACGAGGAAAGCCTTCAGGCCGCGTTAGCCAGTTTTTCTGAGCAGGATTTTCGTGACCTGCAGATCTGGTTCAACCTGGCCTGGTTTGACCCGGTCTACCTGGCTGAAGAACCCCTGGCGGGCTTGGTGGCAAAAGGTGAGGGTTTTGCTGAGGCTGATAAAACCACTGTGTTTGATGAAGTATTAAGCATTGTTCAGCAGGTGCTCCCCTATCACAAGGAATTGCAGGATGCCGGGCAGATTGAGGTTACCATAACGCCCTATGCCCACCCGATTTTGCCGCTGATTTATGACAATCAATTGGCCTTGATTGGCAATCCTGATGCAGAAATGCCTGAATTACCCTTTGCCTACCCGCAAGATGCACAGGCGCACCTGGACCTGTGCGTTGAGATGTACACAGATACCTTTGAACGCGAGGTGCGCGGATTGTGGCCGGGGGAAGGCGCGGTGGCAGAGGAGATCGTGCCGATGGTTGCTGGAGCAGGTTTCACCTATATGCAAACTGGGGAGCCCGTGCTGGCAAAATCCTTGGGCATGGTTGGCTTCACGCGCAATGCAGGAGGTGTGGTCAGGGAGGCGGATGCGCTTTACCGGCCTTATTACGTGCGCGATCAGGGTGGAAACCAGGTAGCCGTATTCTTCAGGGATTGGACGCTTTCCGATAACATCGGGTTTGTGTATAGCGGCATGAGCGGAGAAGACGGTGCACATGACCTGGTCTCCCGTCTGGAGGACATCTACAACCAGTTGGTTGAAGACCAGGTTGAAGGCCCCCATATTGTCAGCATCATCCTCGATGGTGAAAACGCCTGGGAACATTTTCCCAACGATGGCAATGACTTTTTGCATGCTCTTTACAGAAATTTGACGGAAAGTGATGTCTTGCGGACGGTAACACCTTCACAATACCTTGAACTTTTCCCGGAGCAGCAAACATTGGACAGCTTATTCCCGGGCGCCTGGTTCAGCCCCAATTATGACACCTGGATCGGCGAGACAGAAGAAGCCATTGCCTGGGATTACCTGGCGCGGACACGTGAATTTTTAGCCCGATACGAAACCGGGCAGATTCCTGCTGAACCGGATGCGCTGGCAGAGGCTTTTGACTTCATGTACCTAGCCGAGGGGTCGGATTGGTTCTGGTGGTTCGGCGATGACCAGGATTCGGGGCAGGACGATTATTTTGATGAGGCCTTCCGTGCGCTGCTGGCTGGGGTTTATACAACATTGGGGGCAGAGGTGCCGAAATTTGTCAATGTACCCGTTATCCAGGCCCTGCCTGTACCAGCTACCCGCCCTTTTAGCGGCATAGCAACACC
>JBLRWR010000117.1:0-6052 GCA_047921135.1 Candidatus Brevefilum sp. | reverse complement strand
GCCCATGAAAGGCGGGTTTGGGCGGGTGCCCATCGGCTGAGCGCGTTTTATTTGTTGAATGGGGGCAAAGCTGGCGCGGCGTTCAAGGCTTACTGGCATGCCTTTTGGCAGAGTCCGGCTGTGGTCCTCAAAGATTGGCGTCGGGTTGTGTTTGCCCTGTTGAGCCCGTTGAAAATTTCAAAACTGCGCGAGCATTACCTGAGCAGGCGAAAAGCGCGCTTATTGGCGACAGTAAGGGATGCTCTTGAAGATGAAAACTGATTTTAACCTGGCTGACCTGCTTAAAAACGGCCGCTGGTGGGTGTGGTTGATGCTGGCCATGGTTTTTTTCTTTGGATTGGTTGGGCGGTTTTATGACTTTGATGACCCGCCCCTGGATTTTCACCCCACACGGCAGTTACATTCCATGGTGATTGCCAGGGGGATGTATTATGAGAACCTCGATGGTGCGCCTGATTGGCAGCGCGAGCTGGCGGTTTTGCAGTGGCAATCCGAAGGGCAGATTGAGCCGCCGATCATGGAACGCCTATCTGCCTGGGGTTACCGCCTGGTTGGCAGGGACGATTTGCGGGTGCCCCGGTTTTTGGCGATCTTCTTTTGGACCGCGGGCGGGGTGGGCTTGTTCTTTTTGCTGCGAGATATGGTGGGCGCCAAGGGCGCTGTGATCGGGTTGGCTTACTACATGGTGCTGCCTTTTCCGCTGTATGCCAGCCGGTCTTTTCAACCCGAACCTTTGATGATTGCGGCGATCATCTTCTCCTGGTGGGGGATAGTTCGGTGGGCTAAGGAGAAAACCTGGGCCCGCGCCATTGCAGCAGGTTTGCTGGTAGGTTTTGCGATCTATGTTAAGTCCCCGGCGGTCTTCTTCGTGGCGCCGGCCTTGCTGGCCGTGGTGTTCACAGACCAAAAGGTGATCAAGGCCATTACCGATCCCCAGGTAATCACCATGGCGATCCTGGCTGGCCTGCCTGCATTGATTTACCACCTGGATGGGATGTTCGTGTCGGGCTTTCTGCAAACCCAGACCGGCTTCAGGCTGTTCCCGGACCTGTTGAAGGATCCTTTTCATTACCTTAAGTGGAAGGATGTGATCAACCAAACCTTGGGGATTGAGTTCTTCTTGATCAGCCTGGCTGGGATCCTGGTGATCAAGAATAAACGATTCCGGGTGATGCTGATGAGCATCTTTGCGGGTTATTTCTTATACGGATTAATGTTTTCGTATCATACCGTCACCCACAACTATTACCAAATCCCGTTGACGCCGGTGATTGCGATTGGCTTATCGGCAGGCGCGGTTGTGCTGATCGAACACCTGCCGGGCCGCAAGACCCTGGGGTTGGCGGCGATTGCCGGGCTGCTGTTCTTTTGGATGGCCACAAATTTTTGGGATGCAAGGATGACCCTCAAGCATGCCAGCTATCACGACCAGCCCGAATTTTATGCCGACCTGGGCGAGCGACTGCGAGATTATTCTGTCGTTTCGATCACACCGGATTATGGTTACAGGCTCGGGTATTGGGGCTGGAAACAAACGGTCAATTGGATGTCTGAGGGTGATTTCGTGATGCGGGAACTGGCAGGGGTGGACCTGGATAAGGCGGCTTTATTTGCTGAGGCCGTTGAAGGGCGGGAGCTCTTCCTGGTGACGAATTTTGCAGAATTTGATCGCCAGGCGGATGTGAAAGAAATTTTATACGATACCTATCCCATCTACGAACAGGGGGAGGGTTACCTCATCTTTGATCTGCGGGAAACGCAGTAAACGGGTGTATGTTGGGAAGAAAGCCGCACGGGGTTGGGTCATTGGGTGTCAGCGCCCAGCTGGTATTCGTTCCTGATCTCTTTGCGCACGACCAGGCTGCCGGCGGAGATCAAGGCTGCCGAGACCCATACATAAGGGAAGGCAAAGGAATCAATGCTGAAGCCTTCCACCAGGTGTGCTAAGAGGAACAGCTTGCCCGCCAGGCCGACAATTTGCATCATGGGGGTGCGGCTGCTCTGGATCAGCGTGCTGTTCCGCCATAAGAGGTACAACCAAGTCAGGTAGATGCCGAAACCGATAAAACCTGTCTCGGCCAGTAGTCGAACCCAGAAGGATTTGGTGTTCATCAGCGAATCAGCCTGGTAAAGGATATTCCTGATTTCAAAGGATCCATACCCGATGCTGTTCAGCCGGTCGATGATGTAGAAACCCGCATTGCCCAGCCCGACACCAAAGGGGTAATCAGCGAAGACATTCCACCCCCCGAACCAGTACACGGTGCGCTCCAAAAAAGCCAATCCGCGTGCCAGCAGGATGATGTCTGTTTCGGAGGTGGGCAGGTCTTGCAAACTAGTTGAGGACACCTGGTCGATGATCAGCTGGTAGCGAGAATCCCGTTGGCTTGCCAGCCGGATCACAAGGCCTAAGGCGCCCAGGATGATGCCCAGGGCAATGACCAGCAGGATGAGGGCTAATGCGACCCGTGTCAGGACAGTATCGTTAATCTTAAACTTCTTATGCCCGGTCAACCATTGATGTAATTTGTAATAAAGGCGCCTGACAAGCATCAGGGTTATGAATGCCAGCATTACAATTAATGATAGCAGGCCAATGCGGGGAAAGCTTAGCATGAAAACAAACAGGCTGGCACCCAAAAGTAGGTCTTCAACTTGAAATCGCCACAGCCGAATTTTGAAAATTGATTTGCGTTGATAAACGGCCGATAACCACAGCGGGAAAAACACCAGGTTGAAGATCAGCACATACCAGGAGGGTTCATAGGCAAAGCCTGTCAACCGATTGGAAAGCAAAATCCCTGGCATCTGGAAGACCAGGGCGGATTTGAGGTCGGAAACCCACGACGGGAAATTTAAGGGTATGCCGTAGGTCTGGATCAAGAAGACTTCGACCAAGGACCACAGGATCAGCCAGGCCCCGCCCGTGTAAATCAACAACAAGGCTTGCTGGATGCGTGAGCGATCCTGCAGGTATGGGATGAGGGTGAAGTAAAAACTGAGTCCAATGGCCAGGGTAAACAGCGCCCGCAGGCTTTGATCAAAAAAGGTCAGGCCGCGCAGGTAAAAGCCATCCAGGAAAAACGCGCCGGCAGAGCAGATCACCGCGACGATGGCAAAATAGAACATGGGCAGGATGGTTTTCGGGAAGCTGCCCTGACGGACCAGGTAGGGCACGAGCCAGACCAGGATCAGGCCGAACAAGGGCAGGGCAGAAAATGGGGCCACCAGTGCATTCGTCCAGCGGGTCAGCAGCGGAAGGCTGGTGAGGGGCAAGCCGATCAGGATTAAGCCGAACAGGATTGTGCAGAGAACCTGGTAAATACTTTGCAGTGCGTTCTTAGACAACATGGGCGCCTAATCACCTTTTGGGATAGATGAAAGTCGGTTGAACTTGAAGTCGACCAGCATCACCCCGATGCACAAACCGATCAGCGTGCCAGCCAAAATCAAGGTGTTCCGGTTTTGATAGATCGGTTTGTCGGGCAGGCTGGCAGTTGCGATCAGGTCCGACAGCACGAAAGGCTCCACTTTGCCAGAAGCCTGCTCGGCGACCAGTTGCTCCATGCCCAGCTCAGCCCAATAGTTGACGATCGATTGCGCGATGAGGGGATCTTCATGCCGATAGCGCAGATACCAGGTATCGTGGTACCGTTCGATCAGGCTGTTTTGGTTGAAGGTGGCCGCATCCAGGGCGGGGTCGAGGGTTTGTGCAAAGCGGATGGCCTGGCTCCTGACCTGTAATAAGATCCTTTGGACAGCCGAGAGCGCCAGGTCAAGATCGTATTGTGTGAGTTGTAAAGGCCGTTCGTTTTCATCCACCAGGTTTTCAAAGTTGATTTGGCTGTAGTCCAAGCTGGCAGAAAAGATGGCTTCAGCCTCATATTTCGGCGGGATGATGAAAGAGAAGACCAGACCGAATAAGCCGAAAATGATCGCGCACAGGGTTATTTTCCACCAATTCTGCAGAAGATGGTGGATGGAATCGATCAGTTTGAATGAATCCGGATTGGTTGTTGGTGTCATCGTTTTACCATCCTTTGACAGTCAAAATTATATCACAGTGCTGGTTTGACCATAGTCAGTTGAATATCAACGGTCAGCGGTATAAAATTCAGATCAACTGGCAAAAACCAGTATAATTAGGACCATTGACCAAACAGATTGGATTCTACCCCGTTTATGTGTGAAACCCAGGCAGATCAGCCGATGAAACCCCTTGTCAGCATTGTCACCCCCTCTTTTAACCAGGCGCCGTTCCTTAGGCGGACGATTGAGTCGGTATTAACCCAAGATTATCCCCATGTTGAGTATATCGTGGTGGATGGGGGATCCACAGATGGCAGCCTGGAGATCATTCGGGAATATGCGCCAAGGCTGGCGGATTGGGAGTCAGCCTCTGACCAGGGGCAGACGGATGCCATCAATAAGGGGTTTGCGCGGGCGACCGGTAAATACCTGGCCTGGTTGAATTCCGATGACATTTACCAGCCCGGGGCAATTGCTGAAGCTGTGGATTACCTTGAAGCCCACCCGGAGGTGGGTATGGTGTATGGCGATTGCACCTTTATTGATGCACAGGATCAGGAAATCGGGCGTTTCCCGGCTGCGCAGACGGATTACCTGCGCCTGCGGCGAGGGTATGTCCATATTCCCCAGCAGGCATCCTTCTTCAGGGCTGACCTGTGGCGCAAGGTCGGTCCCCTGGACCCGAGTTTTTATTTTGCCATGGACTATGATTTATGGGTGCGCTTGGCTAAGGAGGCGCCGCTGGTCTACCTGCCAGGGCGGGTGTGGGCTAGTTTTCGGCTGCATGGCGAGGCAAAAACCATTGCGGCGGATGATCGCTGCTGGCCGGAGATGCTACGGGTGCACTATCGTGAGGGCGGCCATCCGCTGGCCCCCATTGTGTTGAAGTATCAGGTGCGCAAACTGGCCGCTCCACTGATTAATTGGCGCCGGCAGCGCATGTTCCGTAAGAAGCGCGAAAATGGAAGAGATTAGATCGTACCTCAGTTGTGTTGAGTTGGTGTTTACCCACTACCCGGTCAACGCAAGCTGATCATGGAGGTTTGAATAATGGCTAAAGATGGAAACCGGTCGTTGAACCAGGCCAAAGAAGGATTTTTTCGGGACTTGTACCAAAATTTGCGTTTGATCATTCGCTTGGTGGGGGACGGGCGGGTAAATTTTCTGTTTAAGATTCTACCCTTTGGTGCGTTGCTGTATTGGGTGGTGCCTTTTGATTTCTTTCCGGTCAATCCCTTGGATGATGCCCTGGTGATCTGGCTGGGCTGTGCGCTGTTTTTGGAATTGTGCCCGGACGCGGTTGTAAAAGAACATCAGGATGCGCTGCGCATTGAAAGGGATGAACAGCGCAGCAAGCAGGGGGCATCAGGACCTGTGGTGGACGGCACTTTTAAAGATGTCTCATAGACCCTGGACATGGATTAGGCGCCTGTTTTACTGATTGCACACAGGAACCTTTTTCAGGTGATCCAGATGTGTTATAATTTTTACGTTGATTATTGGTAACCGATTGCCCACCTATGGAGGTTGTATCGTGGCTTATCGAAATTGGGAAGTGATCAAAATTTCATATTGTGATCGAGCAGATCAAGACGTCGCGCTGGAAGCCGAGATCGTCTACCCGGCGACCTTTTTGCCCGAACAGGCACCCCGCATCATTGCGCACCGTTGTTCACGCGGGCTGGCCTGCAATAGTTTTAACCAACCGGGCTGTTGCTGGTCGGGCACCAACCCGGGCTACGACCCCTTCAAAACACCTGAGTCGGCCAAACCGGCCTCTTAAACGATGAAGGTATAAGCACAAAACGCCCAACAGGGCGTTTTGTGCTTTAATCACGTTGTCATTCCGAGCGAAGTGCAGCAATGGGACTGTGTAAAATTCTGTAAGGAAGTAATTTTGGTATCGTGAGGGTAATTAGGCGGTTTTGATCGAGGATATAAGATCGTTTCTTGCATAAGGGTTTTTAAAGACTTGGGACCCAAAGCTCGCCATCTGTCTCCCGTCCAATGACCTAATACCAAA
>JBLRWR010000116.1:0-6077 GCA_047921135.1 Candidatus Brevefilum sp. | reverse complement strand
TCGCCTCGGTCTGGGTGGTAACGATCATCGCCGAGCGGATCATGTTGGTGCCCTGCAAGGCAACCTCCGCTGCCAATCCGCTTACATAGATCAACACCAGGCCATATAAGGCCTTCGTCCAGCCGAACACAAACCCCGCCCCCAGCACCACCAGCGAGTCGGTGATCAAGTAAGCCTGCGAGATGGTGATGCCAAAACGCCGGTTGAGGATGCGTCCTAAAATGTCAGAACCCCCGCTGGTGCCGCGTCCCCGGTACACAATCCCTAACCCAATCCCCAGCACCAGCCCGCCATAAATGGTGTTGAGCACCAGGTCATCGGTCACACCACCGCTCGGTAAAAACAGGGTTAAAAGATCGGTAAAAGTTGAAAAAGCCAGGATCGACAACACCGTGCGGATCGCAAACCGCGGCCCACCCAGATGGCGCCACCCTAAAATGAACAGCGGGATATTGCCCAGCAACACCATCATGCCGATAGGAAAGCCCGTGTAGTGATTCAGCAGCTGCGCCAGGCCGCTGATGCCCCCGCTGACCAGTTCGGCCGGGACGAGAAACAACCTGAGTGCAGCAGCCTGCACCAACGCACCAAACAGGATCAGGGAATAGTCCCACAAATCTCGTTTGGTGAACCCAATTTGAGAAAAGTAGCCTTTAATACGAAATTTCTCAGTGCTCATCAATTTTCTGACCTCACAATTTCGTGTTTATCAACATACATGCAAATGACAACCCGAGAATTATACCTTTGCCCGGACAATACGTGAGGGTGGTGGTAAATACAAAGATTGGAAATTTGTTGGGGCTGAGAGGATCTGCATGCTGTGTCTGACTACACACATAGTATTAGATCACAAAGACTTCGTAACAATGCTTGAGTTATTAAAAGAGTCATTATTGGGCTCATTATTAATTTTCGCTCTTCGATTTAATCCTTGACACCGAACAGATGTTCGGGTATGATATTAGACAAATATTAGCACAAATGAGCGGTTTCAAACAAAGGAGCCTGAGATGATGGCAAGAAAAAAGGCAGGTCTGGGCGAACGGCACAAGAAAATCTTAAAATTCCTGGAACAATTTCAAACAGAGAATGGCTATCCCCCTTCCATCCGGGAAATTGGTGAAAACACCAACATCAGCTCAACTTCCGTGGTTAATTATTATCTCAACCAGCTGGAAGAGATGAAATTTATTGAACGCGAGAGTAACGTTTCCCGCGGGATCAGGCTGGTGCGCAACCTGGAGGGCAACATACTCAAAGCCGCCCAATCCCTCACCGATATGTTCACTGTACCGGTCATTGGAAGAATCGTTGCTGGTGAACCCGTGCCGGTGCCCTCCTCTGATTTCAACTACTTCGATTCTGAAACAGGCATCGATATTGCCCGCAGCCTGCTGCCGCCCAAAGAAAAAACTGAAGACCTGTTTGCCCTTGAAGTCCAGGGGGATTCGATGATCGACGCGATGGTCAACGATGGCGATATTGTCGTCATGCGCCCCATCACCCAGGCAAATAACGGTGAAATGGTCGCAGTTTGGTTAGCCGACCGTGACGAAACCACCCTTAAATACTTCTACTTAGAAAACGGGCGAGTCCGTCTGCAGCCAGCCAACCCCCTCATGAGCCCCATCATCATCGACGATCCTGCTCACGTCCAGGTGCAGGGCAAGGTAGTCCTCGTGATCCGGCGCATGGAAGCCGACTGATCAAGAATACCCCAGCAAGAATTTCGAACCCACCAAAGTCCCCGGCACAAAAATCAGCCGGGGACTTTTTTTAACCACAACAAGCCCCACTGGTCCAAAAAGGCAGTCGTGGGGCTTGTTGATGACTAAAACCGGATCCGATTTATTGCAGTTCGACTTTGGCGCCGGCAGCTTCGAGTTTCTCTTTGGCGTCGTTGGCAATGTCCTTACCAACAGCCTCAAGAACCTTGGTGTCGGGGGTTTCTGCCATGTTCTTGGCATCAACCAAACCCAGGTTGGTCAGCTGGCGAATGACCTTGATGGTTTCAATCTTCTTCGGACCAGCGTCCTTGATGACGACATCAAATTCGGTCTTCTCTTCGACTTCCTCTTCCGCAGCAGCGGCGGGGGCAGCGGCCATAGCAGCCATAGGAGCAGCAGCAGAGACGCCCCATTTTTCTTCCAGCATTTTGACGAGTTCAGCAGCTTCCAAAACGGTCAGCTCGCTCAATTCCGCCATTAATTTTTCTAAATCAGCCATTTTAATAATTCTCCTTACATTGTTTGTTTTTTATCAATTTTTTATGATGATCAGTTAAACTTCCAGGGCGCCTTAGGCGGCCTGTCCTTCTTCTGAGAAGGCCTTGACAACAGCCGCCATAGAACGGGCAGGTTCAGCAAGCGTACGGACCAGCTTGGACGCTGAAGCCATAATGGTAGCCAGCATGATACTGCGCATCACAGGCAAGGTCGGGAGATCCGCCAGCGCTTTTACGCTCTCTGCACTGAGCATCTTTTGATCCATATAGCCCAGCCGAATATCAAAAACGTTCGATTTTGAAATCTCTGTCAGAGTTTTAGCTACTGCGGGGGCATCGCTGAACGCGAAACCAACCATATTGTTTTCTTCCCAGAAGCCTGGGTCATATTCCAACGCCATCTCATCCAATACAAGCCTGAACAAGCGGTTCTTGACGACATGGATCTCAGCATTGACCTCACGCAACTTCTCACGCGCCTCATCAACAGCAAACATATTCATATTTTGATATGACAAAATAAAAAACGCGTTGCTGCCGTCAATCCATTCTTTATACTGCTCGACAATCGCTTCCTTTTCTTTTCGAGTAAACGCCAATGTGTTCACCTCCTTCCGGTTTTAGTATTTTAAACATTGAAGTCTTTGCCTCAATTTTCCGCTGAGGCAAAGACTTTCGGTTAAGATGCCCATTGGCATCCAAATTTCTTGTTGCCTTCACCTCGGCGGGAGATTAAGCTCCAAATGGAGCACCTGCTTTCTTCAGCGAAGAAATGATCAATATTCAATTGTTAAACACAATTGTGCATTATAGCACAAATTTTTAATTTTACAAAGTCAGCGATGATGCGTTTGAATCAACCTTAATTCCCGGGCCCATGGATGAGGACACAGTCACACGCCGGATGAAGTTGCCGCTGGCGCCAGCAGGCCGTGCCTGACGGACGGCGCGCATAAATGCTGCCAGGTTTTCGTGCAATGCTTCCTCTGTAAAGGAAATTTTTCCAATCGGAACATGGATATTGGCCGTCTTATCCAGGCGGAATTCAACCCGACCAGCTTTGGCTTCTTCAATTGCGTTGGCAATGTTGTCTGCCTGAACAACCGTGCCAGCTTTAGGGTTCGGCATCAAGCCACGTGGACCCAACACCCGACCCAGGCGGCCAACTGTTCCCATCATATCCGGGGTTGCAATGGCAACATCAAATTCGGTCCAGCCATTTTGGATCTTTTGAACCATCTCATCAGAATCGACCACAAAATCAGCCCCTGCTTCTCGTGCAGCATCTGCACCTTCGCCCTGGGCAAACACTACGACAATAACTTGCTTACCAAGGCCATTGGGTAAGCCAACGACATCACGAATTTGCTGATCAGCCTTGCGTGGGTCTAACCCTGTGCGCATATGCACCTCAACGGTCTCATCAAAATTCGCAAAACTAACTGATTTTAGTAATTTAAATGCTTCAAGAGGATCGTACAAATGGTCTCGATCAATCTGCTTTTTCGCTTCTAAGTATTTCTTACCATGCCTTGCCATAATCACTCCTTTGTGGTTCAGACGGGCAGTTTACCCTCCCACGATTATCCATTAGTCCTCAACAACAAGAATTCCCATGTTTTTAGCGGTGCCTTCAATTTGACGCATTGCACCTTCAATATCAATGGCGTTCATATCTTTGAATTTCTGTTCAGCGATTTCCCGCACCTGTGAACGGGTGACCGTACCCACCTTATCCAGGTTGGGTTGACCGGAGCCCTTTTCAATTCCGGCAGCTTTGCACAGTAAAATCGCCGCAGGCGGTGATTTCAACACAAAGCGGAAGGAACCATCCATAAAAATGGTGATCTCAGCGGGGATAATCTCGCCAGCACGTGAAGCTGTGCGGCCGTTATAGTCCTTACAGAAAGCCATAATATTGACGCCATGCTGGGCCAATGCCGGGCCAATTGGCGGCGCCGGGTTAGCCTTTCCGGCCTCAATCTGCAGGGTGATAATTGCTTTTACTTTCTTTGCCACGTAAACACTCCTTTGTGGTTCAAGCGGGTTCAAACCCTCCCACAACACTCTAATCCAATACGATTACATTTTTTCGACTTGTAAAAAGTCCAATTCAACAGGCGTCGAGCGCCCGAAGAAGTTTACCATTACCCGCACTTTTGAGCGGTCCATATCAATTTCATCCACAACACCGGGGAAATCGTTGAATGGGCCATCGATAATGCGGACTTTCTCGCCAGGCTTATAGGTCACCTTGATGGTGGGGGCTTCCGCCTCCATGCGTCGCAGGATCTGGGAGACCTCTTCAGGGCGCAGGGGGATCGGGTCATTGCCCATACCCACAAAACCGGTCACACCAGGCGTATTGCGAACCACATACCAGCTTTCTTCGCTCATGCGCATGTTAACCAGCACATAGCCCGGAAACACATGACGTTCAATTGAACGGCGTTTGCCATCTCGAACTTCGATCTCTTCCTGGGTAGGGATCACCACATCAAAGATCTGGTCCTTCATACCCATGGTTTCGATCCGCTGCTCGAGATTATGGCGAACTTTATTCTCATAACCTGAATAGCAATGGATGACATACCAGGCACGATCGTCATCCGCATCAGCCTGATCATCCTTTGCTGCGTCAGATTGTGATTCTGTATCTTCCGAATCTTCCGCCACTTCTTCAAAGTACTCGGCTGCAGTATCCTCAACCGGCGCGGGAATCCCGCCTGTTTCTTCAGGTTCAGAAACAGACGTGTCTAGTTCTTCTTCCGGAACTTTTTCTTCAGGATTTTCGATTGCGGCCATAACTACCTTATCTGACTCTATGCTCAGTTCCCAATTATTTTACAGGGTCACTAGCAGCGAGATAAATTGCGAAAACAAGAAATCCAGCAGACCCAAAATCGCCGCCATCAACAACATTACCAGCATAACCAGCTTGGTCATCTTCCAGGCTTCGGGCGCAGTCGGCCAGGTAACCTTACGGAGTTCGCCAACGGTCTCGCGCCAAAAACGCTGAATTTTTTGGATAAACGTCAGTTTCTTTTTCTTTTTTGGTGACACTGGTCACTCCTTGTCTACGCTTAAAACGCCGCCCATAACAGACGGCGTTGAAAATTTCTAGGCAGGCCAGGCAGGACTTGAACCCGCAACCCCCGCTTTTGGAGAGCGGTGCTCTGCCAAATTGAGCTACTGGCCTGTGTGCGCTGCTGAGTTTGCCATTTCTTCTGCCAACTAAATTCGCAACGCTTATTTCATCTCACGATGCAGTGTATGTTCCCTGCAACGTGAACAATACTTTTTCAACTCCATCCGGGCTGGATCGTTGCGACGGTTCTTTTCTGTCGTGTAATTTCGTTCTTTACACTCCGTGCATTCCAGCGTAATAACCGGTCGGACGCCTTTCTTCTTCGCCATGTCTATTTTACCATGGTTGTCCTGGTACCCAGGACAACCATGTTATCCTTCCTAAATAATATGTCTTACTCAATGATCTTGGTGATCACACCCGCACCGACGGTCAGACCGCCCTCGCGGATGGCGAATTGCGAACCATTCTCCAACGCCACCGGGACGATCAGCTCTACAACCAGGTTCACCCGGTCACCAGGCAGCACCATCTCCACGCCTTCCGACAGCGTCACCGTGCCCGTCACATCCATCGTCCGGATGAAGAACTGCGGCCGATACCCGCTGAAGAATGCACTGTGGCGCCCACCCTCTTCTCGCGTCAGAATATATACTTCGCCTTCAAACTTCGTGTGCGGTGTGATGCTCCCGGGTTTGGCAACCACCATTCCCCGTTCCACCTCGTCCCGCCCAATGCCGCGCAGCAATAAGCCAACGTTGT
>JBLRWR010000115.1:0-6118 GCA_047921135.1 Candidatus Brevefilum sp. | reverse complement strand
GTGCATAATTTTTCTTCAAAAATCCTCTTTTGAGCTTCACAAGAAGTTATTTGGGCATCCACAATGCCTTCATAGTTGATATTAAGTAAATTTGCAATAAAAATCCGGCTTAGAAACAGAACACGAATGCGGTGGATGCTCGGTGACGGATGATCATCAAAAAGCCAGGCGTTTAGCTGTTCTTCACCTTGAGGAGTAATCTCATATTTAATCCTGGGCGGTGCATTTGATACTTCCTCCTCACATCCGACAACTGCCCCATCTCGCTCCAACCGCTTGAGAACCGCATAAAGCTGGCTGGTACTCATGGTCCAAATCCGCCCTAACGTAGAAAATGAGCGGAAATAATCCAGCAGTTCATACCCATGCGCTGGCTGTGCTTTGAGCAACCCTAAAATCACTTCATCAGGAACCAATGTCGCCATATACCTATTCTATCATGGAATAGTGCTGTCTTCAAGTGTATGTTACTGGATCTTGCTGGTGAGAAAGCTTTTATCTGGTTGTCTGAGCCTTAACAATGAGCTGCGATAGATAAATTCTATACGAAGTTGGTTAATAATTATTGAGCGTTGCTTATCCTTGACATCCCATTTACCTTGATGTAAAATATTGCTAAGTGAATGAACCGTTCACCCTTCTCTTTTACACCACTAGTTTTAGGGAATCCAGGGAAAGCCCGTTGCAGCGGGCTTTTCGCTTTAATTTTGCCCTTCAAATGCAATCAATGACCTTGTTAAACAAAATCCGTGATCAAATTGGGTTATAATCTAAAAGGCCTTTTCACGAAATCAGTTTCAGGAGATGAGGAAATTATTCACATGATAGAAAAAGTTCATTATGGCGGATGGGAAAATTGTTATCGTTTATCCAATGACCAGATCGAATTAATTGTGACTGGGGATGTTGGCCCCCGGATCATCCAGTTTAGCTTCGTTAACCAAGTTAACCTGTTCAAGACCTATGACAATCAGTTAGGGAAAACTACAGGCGACGAATGGTTGAACTTCGGCGGCCATCGTTTCTGGCATGCGCCTGAATCACAGCCGCGCACCTATTATCCAGACCGGGAACCTGTCCTAGTCCAGGAAATTGAACATGGCCTGGTTGTTACTCAAAAGCCAGAACCTACAACGGGCATTCAAAAACAAATCGAAATTACCGTATCGCCTGACAAGCCTGAAGTTTACCTGATTCATCGTCTGATTAATCACAGTCTATGGTCTGTGGAAATGGCCCCCTGGGCGCTTTCCGTAATGGCCCCGGGCGGTACGGCCATCCTGCCCCTGCCACCCAGGGGTCCCCACCCAGAGTTTTTACTGCCGACCGCTAAACTTTCTCTTTGGCCTTACACGAACCTCGCTGATTCCCGCTGGACACTCGGTGAAAAATTCATCCTCTTAAAACAAGAAGCGGCGGACCAGCCGCCCCAAAAACTGGGGGTGTTTAATTCAGTCGGATGGGGCGCATATGTCAATCATGGGTTTATGTTCCTCAAGCAGGTCCCACTTCATGTCGATGGCATCTACCCTGATTTAGGCGTCAATTTTGAAGTTTTTACCAACGCCGAAATGCTCGAACTAGAGACCCTTGGGCCAATCGAATCGGTCCCACCTAAAGGCCACATTGAGCACCAGGAGCATTGGACCTTGTTCAAAGATATTCCCCAGGTTGAATCCGAAGCTGATGTGGACAATATTTTAGCAAGCCATTCATTCTAACCACAGCTTATCCAGTGAAAATTTTGTAGAGGCTTTAACCTTTACGTCACAGGTGAATCCACAAATAGCTGAATACAAAAAAGCATTGGAGCAGCTCCAATGCTTTTTTATTTTTATTGAGATACGGTTTGGTTTACAATCCTTGAACAATCCAGAGAATTCTGCCGATCAGCACCCCTGAAACAAAGCCGATCGCTGCCCAAAGTAGGATCAACATCAAAATATTGAATACTTTTTCTTGAACAGCTTTTTTAGTTACACGAAATGTCTTCATTAAAATACCCTCGTCTGTCATCACTGGAATGATGGCATTCCAAAATTTTATTTCAATATTTTGCGCCATTCGATTAATCGTCATGGTTTGCTTCTTACCTGCTCATGCTTGTCTTAATAATCTCTCCCGAGTCCGTTGCAACCACCCGAATCTTCTGGTGAATGCTCTTGCCATCGGGGGTTTTGCCGCTCGCTGAAAAGACCAGCAAATACCGATCACTACCCTGTTGAGAGACAACAGGGTTCTGCCCCTTTACAATCGGAAACTGTTTGTAAATTTGCTTGCAAAGTTTTTCAAGAATTGTCTTTTCCATGTCTATCCCTTTACTCGTTTCCTGAGGAAGGCGGGAACATCCAGGTTCGTTGACATCACTGCTGATTGAGCATTTGAGAACGAATAGGCTGACTCTCCACTGGTTGGATATTCATGAGAATTGTTTATCGGATTAGGCCGGGATGGCTTTTCAGGTTGCATATCTGGAACAACTGCAGCCAGTTCAGCCAGGTACTTTTCAGCCCCAGGTATGACCTGCTCAATGGGCAAAGCCCCTAACCCGGTTACGACGAGAATAACCTGGGCACGGTCGGTCAGGTTGGGATCATTTATCACACCCGGGATAATCTCAGCTTGATGCCCGGTCTGTTCATGGAGATAGTTCAGCGTTTCTGTGACTTCTGCAAAGGTCAAATCGCCGCCCCCAGTAAAATTCGCAATGACCCCGGCAGCTGTGTCAAGATTGACATCATCGAGCATGGGGTGGTGAAGCGCTTTTTGCAGGGCTTGATAGGCTTTATCTTCGCCTTCACCTGTACCGATCGCCATCAACGCACCTCCGCCCAACGACATCACTCTGCGGATGTGGGCAAAATCTACATTGATCAGGCCGGTCTCAGTTAACAGCTCGCTAATCCCATTGACACCCTGCCTGAGAACGTCATCCGCCAGTTTAAAGGCCATTTCAAGTGGCAAATCTGGCGGAGCCACCTCCAACAGGCGGTCGTTTGATACCGTGATCATGGTATCGGTATGCTGCCTGAGCTTTTTCAATCCAAACGCAGCATTTTTCTGGCGGCGTCCCATCTCAAAGGAGAAGGGCGTGGTCACTACAGCAATGGTCACAGCACCGATCGTTTTTGAAGCCCTGGCAACAACTGGAATGGCGCCAGTACCTGTACCGCCGCCCATGCCTGCAGTCAAAAAGACCATATCGGCACCTTCTAATGCGTTGGCCAGGGTCTGAAAGCTCTCTTCGGCTGCTTTTTCTCCAATGCTGGGAAGGCCGCCTGCACCCAAACCACGCGTGCATTTTGGGCCTAACTGGATGGTTTTTTCTGCTAAAGAGCTTTCCAGCGCTTGCTGATCGGTATTGCAGGCGATGAATTCCACGCCCTTCATACCAAATTCAATCATGCGATTAACCGCATTACACCCGCCGCCGCCCAATCCAACCACGATTATTTTTGGTTTCGGTGCGCTAATTGGCGTGTGTTTGATGTGAACAGGAGATGTTTTTTGTTCCATTTGAACCTCTGCCTTCTGTTTAGTCTTGAACTAATGTTGCAATTTCTATACCTGTTTGCGGTAATAATTCAACTTCGCAACCTGCAGCCCTGAGATGATTGATCTGTTCATCCGTGAACAAAAATGGATCAGGAAAAATACTCACCTTGGATGCATGAATAGCTTCCTGGAGAGAGAAGCCAACCGTTGGATGATACTTCTTGATCAGTGGCCGCACCTTGTTCAACACAACATCCGCAACACCTGAGGCGTAGGCAGGCAATAACAAATAATGCTCAAAATGCTTATGGTTTTTACTGTGGATGTGCAGCTTAGTCTTCCCCATGTGACCCGGTTGAAAAATCCGATCCAATCTTTGCTGAGTAAAATCAGCCCCAAGCAAGCTTTTGATGGAGTCTAAACTGAAAGTACAGGCCAAAACCAAATCATTCAACAGGGGATCATCGCCTAATTGCGCAGAACCCTCACCTTCTGGCTGTCGAATGCCAGTGATGATTTGTCGCAGGGTGTCATCAACTTTTACCTGTTGTTCAGGTGCTAACTTGGGTTCAGGATTGCCGGCATCAAGGATGACCACCGGTATTTTTTGGCCGGTAACCCGTTGCCCGACCGCTTGCATCCACTCAAAATGGTGAAAGCCAAGCTGGTCTTCCTGGCCTTCAGGCGTTGTATAGGGTTTCGAACCCGGCCACCGTTCGGGTCCCCCCGATCCCCAGGAAAGTGGTTTTTGGTAGGTATATCCATAACTCGAAAGCACCATCCCATCGAGGATATTGGCCATCTTGCGCTGTTTAAGCCCATGCAACACCAATTCCATGAAAGCTGAGTCCCAATAATCGCCGCCTGGCTGCAGTGGTGCCATGATGGGCACCAATCCAATTTTTAGGGCATAGCTTGCGAGGGGGATAAACCGATCGAGGAAGTCTTCAACCAGTGTGTCATCATGCCAGCCAGCCGAAGGCCAACCATGCTTGGTGTTTGGTTTATCGCCCAAAATCACATATTTTGCGCCCCACTTCTTGTAAATATCCAGCAGAAAGGCGCTCTCATTGAACCGGCGGGCAGTGGGCAGCACAGTTTTAAAGTGGATGATGGGATCTAACCGGTATTTCTTAGCTGCGAAGAAAACGTCTTCCGGGATTACCAGATCAAAATTCCCCTCCATGATAACTATGGTTCCACCCCATCTCTGTATGGCAGAAAACCACGTTTGCACATGGCGGTCGAGCAGATATTCTGGTGAAGAAAAGTATGAAAAACCAAGATTTAGCATTTTTTTGGCCATAATCATCCCTTAATACTTAATATTTTTCCTTACACGTACTGTGCAAGGGTTGTGCCAATTTATGTGATATTATCTGCTATAATTCCATCGTTATGATCATGATCACCGGTGGAACCGGTTTTATTGGCAATGTGCTCATCCGCCAACTTTCAAATCTTGGGTATCCCATTAAACTGTTAATCAGGCCATCAAAGGCTTCACCAAACCTACCCACAGGGATGCCTGTAGAAGTTGCCATTGCCAGCCTTTCAGACGCCAAGGGCTTACGCGCGGCGATGAAAGGAGTCGATGTTATCTACCACCTGGCCAGCGCTGAATCCCTGGGCCGAAAAGCCCAGCTCACCACCGTTGACATCCAGGGGACGGATGCAATTGTACAGGCAGCCTCACAGGCGAAAATTGAGCGCTTTTTCTATGTCAGCCACCTGGGAGCTGACCGTGCTTCAGCTTACCCCTTGTTAAAAGCTAAAGCGATCGCTGAACACACGATTAAATCCGCAAATTTCCCATACACTATCTTCCGCTCTGCTGTGGCCTATGGCGAACAGGATCATTTCACCAATGGTCTTGCTGTCCTTCTAAAGCTTTCTCCCTACTTCGTGATGCTGCCAGGGGAGGACTCAACACTCTTACAACCGATTTGGGTTGAAGACTTGGCTACGATCATGACCTGGGCACTCGATATGCCCCACACAA
This sequence comes from Candidatus Brevefilum sp., assembly GCA_047921135.1. Lineage (GTDB taxonomy): Bacteria > Chloroflexota > Anaerolineae > Anaerolineales > Anaerolineaceae > Brevifilum. Next base: position 621 of record JBLRWR010000115.1, on the reverse strand, counting down.
TCAATGAAACGATCGAAGTCGGTGGGCCAGAGTACCTCAGTTTTAAAGAAATTTGTACGATTCTTTCTGAAAAGATCAATATCAACCGGCAGTATATCAATGTTCCGCCGGTGTTTCTGAATATGATGACAGAAATTCTCGAGATCATCACGCCGAATTTCCCGACTTCAGTCTTTTGGCTGGATTATCTCGCCTCAAATCGTACGACGGCGATGGATGTTTTGCCCAGGATGTTCAGCCTTATACCTGCCCTTTTCAATCAACGCATCGGTTACTTAGAAGGTAAGAATTTTCGCAAGAACTGGTGGAAATATATATTCATGAGAAAGCGACCAATTAGCCGATGGGATTAGACGCAATTTGTATTCATGGCCATTTTTACCAACCACCCCGAGAGGACCCACTCTCTGGCTTGATTCCAGATGAAGTCGGCGCGGAGCCGTTTCGCAACTGGAATGAACGGATTAATGCAGAATGCTATCAGCCGAATGCTAAATTGGGCAATTTTGCCAAGATGAGTTTTAATATTGGCCCCACCTTATTCAACTGGATGCAAACTTATGATCCAGATACCTATGCGGCCATCATCACGGAGGAACAGGAGACTTACACTCAAAACGC
>JBLRWR010000114.1:0-6210 GCA_047921135.1 Candidatus Brevefilum sp. | reverse complement strand
CCATTGGAGGACATGACCTCTGAGACGAGGCGCAAGGTATAGGGGAAGTCCTTCTCTTCTGGCAGTACAGGCCGCAGGGCGCGTTCTGCCAGCATGCCATGGCCTACTTCCCGGCGGGATTGGAACAGGCGGCCGGTTTCACCGGTGCAGTAAGGCGGGAAGTTGTAATGGTGCATATAGCGTTTGCTCTCACCGGGGATGAGGTTATCCAGTTCCATGGCTTCTCGGGGGGTACCGAGGGTGGCCAGGGTCAGTACCTGGGTTTCTCCGCGGGTGAACAGGCCGGAACCGTGGGCACGCGGGCTGGTGTTGACCTCACACCAGATCTCACGAATTTCATCAGGTTTGCGGCTATCGGGGCGGACACGATCGGAAAGGATGCGGGCGCGAATGGTTTCTTTTTCAACCTCTCCAAAAGCATTGCTGATGCTCTTTTTTAGCGCTTTGAGTTCTGCTTCGCTGAGGGTGTCGACCTTATCGGCCGTTAATTCCTCAATGACAGAGTCTTTAATTTCGCTGATGCCGCTATAGAGGTTTTCCTTGACATAGGGTTGCCTGAGCAGGTCCAGTAAGCGGTCTGATACGCGTGATCTAACTTCGGCTACCAGGTCCTGATCCAGTGTCGACACCTCAACCTCACGTTTTTCTTTACCGATCTCACGCGCCATCTGCTCCTGGAGATCGATGATGGGTTGGATCGATTTATGAGCCAGTTCTAAGGCCTCGACCATGACCTGCTCTGAGACCTCGTTGGCGCCGCATTCGACCATGGCAATGGCCTGCTTGGTGCCTGCCACGATCAGGTCCAGTTTGGACTCTTCCATTTCGGGGAAGGTGGGGTTGACGACCAGTTCGCCATTCAGGTAGCCGATGCGCACTGCACCGATCGGACCTGCCCAGGGGATATCTGAGATCATCAGCGACGCTGAAGCCGCATTGATGGAGAGGATATCGAGGGGATTGTCGCTATCGGCTGAGAGCGACATGAGGATGACCTGCACTTCGTTGCGCATGCCATCGGGGAAGAGCGGGCGAATGGGGCGGTCCGTCATACGGGCGACGAGGATGGCCTCTTCGCGCGGGCGGCCTTCACGGCGGAAGAACGAGCCGGGGATCTTCCCGCCGGCGTACATGCGCTCTTCGTAGTCCACGGTCAGGGGGAAGAAATCGAGCCCTTCACGGATATTCCCCATGGTGGCCGCGCAGAAGATCTGGCTGTCACCCTGGCGAATGACGACTGAACCGCCGGCCTGTCCGGCCAGCTTGCCAGTCTCGATGATGATATCTTTATCACCGAGCTTGGTACGATATATTTTTGGGTTGGGTTGCATAATTTGTTAATCCCTTTCAACTAATTTCCCGCCCTGTCAGGGACTGAAAACCGGTGAGGCGCCTGTCCTCAGCAATTTTCAATACCCGACCGGCGGATTGCTTGGTTAAATAATACTACCGCAGATCAGCCAATTGCGGTGCAAATGGAGAGAACAACGATCTTTCTGCTCTGCAACTTGCTGTATCTGCGGTGTTATTTCTACGTGTTTGTAAATACAACTGTTTATTTCTTGCGAATATTGAGCTTGTCTGTCAAATCCAGGTATCGCTGGTAATCCTTGCGGCGCAGGTAGGCCAATAAACGGCGGCGCCGGCCAACCAGTTTGAGCAAGCCGCGGCGTGAACTCTCGTCGTGCTTGTTCACCCGCAGGTGGTCGGTCAGGTCTTTGATGCGGGTGGTCAGGATCGCGATTTGAACCTCGGGTGATCCTGTATCCTCACCATGCCGTTTATAATCCTTGATAATTTGTTCTTTAGCTTCTTTTTCTAAAGCCATGACACTGCTACTCCTTTATTTTTTGTTTTTATTGCAGGTCTCCATGTACCCAGCCGTAACCAGGCACAGGACCAGTCACAGGCTTAGATTATACCCGACAGTGAAATTTGTGCAAGACGAGCGGCGGGGGCAGAGAGTTGCTGAATGCATTGTCGTGGAGGTGGGCTGTGATCTTTTATGAGGCAGGGCATGGCTTATCGTCGTTGTAATGGTGTTTTGATCGTGTTCAACCCACATGGGATGCCCGGCGCTTAACTCTACTGCAATACAAGGCGGTCGAAGTAGCGTTTGATCCACTCACGGATGAAAACCGGTTCCGTGCTTTTCAATAGAAGCAGCAAATCATTTTTTGGGATGTCGTAGGGTGCCAGGTAGGCTTTAAGGTACTTTCGAAAAGTGATCACGCCGCGCTCGCCGTAGAAATCAAGCATAGCGCTGAAGTGGTCCAGGATGGTTTCTTTGACCTGCTGCGTGGGCACTTCTTCCCGGTCCATACGGCTGAAGATCCACGGGTTGCCCACAGCCGCCTGCCCGATCATGACGGCATCACAGTCGGTCATTTGCTTGATGCGCTCGATGTCGGCCACGGTGCGCACGTCGCCGTTAGCGATGACCGGGATGCTGAGTGCCTGCTTGATCTCGCGAATGGGTTCCCAGCGTGCCTGGCCGCGGTAAGCTTGCTGGCGGGTGCGGCCATGAACAGCGATCATGGCGCCGCCGCTGTCCTGAATGGCCTGGGCGACCTCCAGGTAATTTAGCGATTCCTCATCCCATCCCAGGCGGATCTTGCCAGTGACCGGTTGGCTGAAATTGGCGCACATCATCCGGAAAATGGTGGCGATCTTTTCGGGCTCCCTCATCAGGGCTGCCCCGGCGCCCCGGGAGGTGACATTTTTAGATTGGCAGCCTAAATTGATATCGATGATGTCCGGCTGCACCCAAGGTACAAGCTGCAGCGCAGCAGCCAGGATCTGGTCGGCATCGTCGCCCAACATCTGCAAGGAGAGGGGGCGGTGAAAGGGTTCAAAGGCATGTCGTTTGGGGTAACGGGGATGATTCTCCAGCACATCCAGGGCATTGACAAATTCCGTCACGCTCATGGCCGATCCCAACCGACGGCACAGGCCGCGAAAGGGCAGGTCGGTAAAGCCATCCATCGGTGCCAGGATCAGGTCGCCAAAGATGGGCACAGGACCGATCGAGAAGGTGGGCGTTTTAGTCATCGGTGGGTCCGTTGTGTTCAATTTGGTGGATCGCCCATTTAAGGGCATCCTGGATGATTGGATCAGTTTCCTGGGCCAGGCGGGTTGTTATGGCCGGCAGGGCCTGGATCTCGCGCTGGTTACCCAGGACGATGGCGGCATTTCTGACCAACCCCCGCAGCTTAGCTCGCGAAAGCGCCGTGGAATCTGTGGCGGCTTTGAATTCGGCCTGGCCCCAGGTGATGATCTCCACCACGTCCATGAATTCAGGCAGGCGGGGCTGGCCGAGAGCGCCAGGCTGGCTGGCGGCCCGGGCATTGTGCGGGCAGACCATCTGGCAGATGTCACAGCCGAACAGCCAGCTGCCCACCTGGCGTTTCAGCGGGTCAGGGATAATGCCCTTGTTTTCAATGGTCAGGTAGCTGATGCAGCGGCCTGCGTCGAGGGTGCGATCTGCCCGGATGCACCCGGTGGGGCAAGCCTCGATGCAGCGCTGGCAAGACCTACACAGGTCACGGGTGAAGGGCGGGTCATTAGGCAGTTCAAGGTCGGTGAGGATGACGGCCAGAAAGAGGTAAGACCCTGTTTTGGGGATGATCAGGTTGGTGTTCTTGCCGAACATGCCAAGCCCGGCCTGAACAGCATAGGCGCGCTCAAGGACTGGCCCGGTATCGACATAGGATTTGAGGCTGATATGATCCCCCCCCTGGGTGTGGATGAAGGCCTCAAGCGCGTACAGCTTATCCTGGATGGTGAGGTGGTAGTCTGTGGTGCGGGCATAGGCTGAGATTCTGCCCCAGCCGGGGCGGGTTTCGCCTGGGGGCGCGTGTGGGGGATCGTAGGGCATGGCCATACAGATCACCCGCTGGCAGCCTGCCAAAATCAGGCTTGGGTCAGCGCGTTTGGCCAGCGTGTCTGGGCGCGCCAGGTAGCCCATGTCCGCGTGGCGGCCTGCGCCCACCCACGCCAGGTAGGTTTGCAGGTGCGGTATAGGATGGGCGGGAGATACGCCGAAGTGCGTGAACCCCAGCCGATGGGCCTCAGTCCTGAGGGTTTGTTTTAGGGTTGATAAACGATGCATGCGGTGCAATCGTCAGGCGGGATTGATTGGTAAGGGTTTATTCATTCACGATGATGGTGACGCTCAAGTCGTAGAAGGCAACGCCATCTGCGTTGAATAACTTCCAATTCGATTCTTTACTGCCGGGCGTTTCAGGTGCAATGAAATTGACGGTAAGGGGAAGGCTGGTGTTGGGGGGGACAGGCAGCCACACAAAAACTTTTTCCTCCGCGCCCATAGAGTCGCCAAAGGCGAATTCAATATAATAATTGACGGTCCAGGTGGTTGTCCCCTGGTTTTCGAGGGTCCAGGTGACGCTAAACGCTTCCCCGGGTTGAAAACCGGTGTTGTCATCGGGTACCTGAGCGATGACCTGGGCGCGATCAGTGCCACCTGCGGGTGGACGGACTTCGCCATTCGTCTCGGTGGGCGTGACAACGGGGGTGTTGGTAGCGGGTGGCAGCGGTGTGAAAGTTGGCGTGGGGATCGGCGTCTCGGTTTCGGTGGGCTGTGCAGCGGCGGTCATCGTTGCCTGGGTATCTGCGGTGAGGGCAAAGCCGGTTTTTTGGGCATCAATATCCAATTCTGGCTCAGCAGATCGGCAGGCGCTGAGGCTGAATCCAAGCAGCATCATGAGGATCAACGAGACGATGTGTTTTCGAGCGATGGGTTGCATTTGTTTACCTGCCTCCAGACCGGGGGTGTTGGGTTGGTCAGCTTTTATTGTAGATGATGCGTGAAAAAAGTCAAGCCGTTTGATGCTGAATGAAAAATCGCATTGATGGTTAAAATCAATGCTACCAAACGGTTCAAATCAGGGGCGGCCTGTTCGCCGCCCCTAAAGATCAGATCAACTAATCGGGTTCAATTCGGGGGGCGAACCACAGCGCCAGGTCATCCACCGGGCTGCCATTGGCGTTCACCAATAAGATGAACTGTACGCGTTTTCCGGTCATGCTGCTCAGGTCCACTTCCACCCGTTTGAAAGTGCCGTCCTGGACCTCATGCCATGTCCCCAGAGTTTGTTCGGCACCGCCGTTTACCCTGGCAATCAGGTGGAAGTTCACATCACAGTTGGCGGAGCCGTAGCACCCGACAATGGTTTTGAAGGTGGTGTCGCTGGTTAGGTTGATCTCCGGGTATGTGCCGCGAATCCAGCCATCATTGACCTTTTGTGGGTGCACCTGCAGGCCAGGTTCGTCATCAATCGCCATGTTTTCCAATAGGGGTTTATCGAATAACAAAACCCAACCTTTATCGGAGCCTGAGGTGCCGGGGCAGGGCAGCTCACCTGCGCCGCTGGTCCATTTCACGCCGGGGGCACAGAAATTTTTCGCGAAATCATAGGCGTTACCGGGAATGCTGATCTCAACCCAGAAGGGCGAATCCTTGGTGCCAAGGCCGAAGATGAGACCGTTGGCGTTACGCAGTTTGAAGTTTCCCCGGTGGGTGCCAACACTATTCGGCGCTTGCAATTCCAGGGAGATGGTCACGTGCTGTCCCGGGGCAACCGTGCCGGTGGTGATTTGTTTGGCTGCCGGTGCGCCCATGGCGTTGCCGCTGAAAAAGACGATATCGTAATTGGCGTTCCAGGTGCAGTTCCCCGTGTTTTTCAGCGTCCAGGTCTTTGTGAAGGCCTGACCCTGGTTAAACACGGTACCATCCGGGATGGTTTCAGTGACGAAGGACGCCTGGTCACACCTGCCCTCTGGGGTTGGTGTTAGGGTGATGGTGGCGGTTGGCGCAAGGGTACTGGTGGCGGCTTCGGTTTCCTCGGTGGGAGGCAATGTTTCAGTGGGGATCACTTCTGCGGTGCGGGGCACCTCGGTCGGTTGGGCAATCAAGGTTTGCTGGGCCTGAACGGTCTGTGCTGCGGCCGTGTTCAACAGGTCCACCTGGGATTCGGGCGTCTCCTGCCCGGGCAGATTACAGCCCACTAAAATAAGGCTGAAAAGCAATAGTAGGGTAATAGGGAAAATTGACTTTTTCATGGCTTTTCTCCTGGCAAACATGTTGATGTGGATAATAAATTAATTATATAGACTTTTGCAATAAATTGAAACACACTAATTCAATGCACCATCTGACTGAACAGAAAAAGGTGGTGTTTCAATTGGATT
>JBLRWR010000113.1:0-6317 GCA_047921135.1 Candidatus Brevefilum sp. | reverse complement strand
GTCCAGAAAAACAACCGCAGTACATTGCATTCTTCCCGACGCGAATTATTTACATTTCTGCAAACAATACTTCGAGCGGCTCAGGATTTCCTAATTCCTAATTCCTAATTCCTGATCCCTAATTCCTAATTCCTGATTCCAAATACCCATTACCCATTTTTCTTCACCTCTTGTAATTTTCCCATTTTTCGTTTATCATACTGGTATGACCACTTACCAGTTAAATTCAGACCTTCACCGAAGTTGGCCACATATCAACAAGCCTGCCCAAATTGCCGAGCGCCGGCTGATCGAAGCCATTCTCGATGGCACCTTCCCGGTCAACAACCACCTCCCTGGCGAGCGCGAATTAGCTACTTTACTCGGTGTCACCCGCCCCACCCTGCGCGAAACCCTGCAACGCCTTGAACGCGATGGCTGGATTGAAATCAACCAGGGCAAACCCACCCGTATTTGTGATTACCTCAAGGAGGGCAACCTGGGGGTGCTCAATACTCTCTCGCACTTCCCCAACCATCTGCCTGATAATTTTGTCACGGACCTGCTTTCCGTGCGGCTGTCGGTGGCCCCCACTTATACCGCCCTGGCCGTTGAAAACACACCCCAGGAGGTCATCCACTTGCTGGAACCTCGCCACGACCTGGGTGAAAACCCGGGAAACTTTGCCCGGTTCGACTGGCAGGTGCACCATGTGCTAACACTGCTAAGTGAAAACCCGGTTTTTGTGTTGATTCTAAATGGATTTAAGGACCTGTACCTGCACTTGGGGCCTAATTATTTTTCAATTCCATCTGCCCGCCAGCATTCCCTGCATTTTTACCACGACCTGGCCCAGGCCGCCAAGAATCGCGACCCTAACCAGGCCAGGATCCTCTCGGACATGGTCATGCGTGAAAGCATGATTTTTTGGCAGCAGGTGAAGCTAAGATAATTCTAAACGGAGGAACACATGAAACGCATCCAAGGTTGGGGCAATATTGAAACCGACTACCCGGTGCCAGACCCCGCCCTGGCCTATCTTGAAAGGGTTGTCGGCCCGCCGCATCATCAACAAAACATTTCCATCCCCGAGCTGATCAAGAAAGTCCCCCCTGCCCGCCTGCTCGCCCACCCCCTCATCACCACTGACCCCGAAGCACGCCTGCGCCATGCCCGCGGACAATCCCTCAACGACTGGGTGGACATGCTGGATGGACTGGTGAATACCTTCCCGGATGGTGTGGCTTACCCGGAAAGCGCTGCAGATGTGAGGGACCTGATCACCCTGGCACGCAGAGAGAAGATCAACCTGATCCCCTACGGGGGAGGTTCAAGCGTGGTCGGGCATCTCACACCCCCGGGCGAAGGACCTCGAACCCTCAGTTTGGATTTGGCAAGAATGAACCAGCTCATCCAGCTGAATGAGGATAACCTAGAAGCCACCTTTGGCGCCGGGGTCAGCGGCCCGCACCTTGAAGCCCAGCTCGGAAAGCACGGCTACCTCCTGGGGCACTTCCCTCAATCCTGGGAATATTCATCCTTAGGCGGCTGGATCGTCACCCGCTCGGTCGGGCAGCAATCCTACCACTACGGGCGCATCGAACCCCTATTTGTGAGCGGACACCTTGAAACCCCGGCTGGACCGCTGGACCTGCCCCACATCCCCAAGAGCGCGGCCGGGCCCGACCTGCGACATCTGGTACTCGGCTCGGAAGCACGCCTGGGTGTGGTCACCGAGGCGACCATGCGCATCCGGCGCCTACCCGAGGATGAACATTTTTACTCGGCCTTCTTCCCGGATTTTGAAACCGGCGTCCAGGCTGTGCGCACGATCGCCCAAAGCGAACTGGCACTTTCCATGGTGCGGTTGAGCGATCCCCTGGAAACTGAGACCACCTTCCAGCTCTCCGGGGAGGAACGTCTGGTGGATCTTGCGAAAAAAGGCTTGCGGTTGTTCGGTCATGGCGATGAACGCTGCATGCTGATCTACGGACTGACCGGTACAAAAGCAGAAAACCGCCTGGCTGACCGGCAGCTTTCACACCTGGTCCGTTCACACCAGGGCATGCTGGTTAAATTCTATTTGGGCGAAGCCTGGATGAAAAAACGCTTCCTGACCCCTTATTTACGCAACACCTTATGGGACCTCGGCTATGCGCTTGACACCCTCGAAACCGCCCTGCCCTGGGATCTGATCGAAAGCGGTCGTGAGGTGATCCTGCAAGCCATCAGCCATGCCCTGGAGGACGAAAACGAGCCTGTCCTCGTCTTCAGCCATATTTCGCATGTGTACACTAACGGCGCCTCGATGTACGTCACTTACCTTTACCGCCGCGCCCAGGACCCCCAAGAAACCCTCGCCCGCTGGCACAAGATGAAACGCGCCGCCAGCCAACGCATCACCGAACTGGGCGGCACCATCAGCCACCAGCACGGCGTCGGTTTGGACCACAAGCCCTTCCTCAATGTTGAAAAAGACCTACTCAGCATGCAAATCCTCAAAAACGTAATCAGAACCGTCGACCCTGACCAGGTGATGAACACCGGCAAGCTGGTCGACATTGACTGAAGCAAAGACAGGCATCTTGCTTAATCAAACCTGGCGTGAACAAACCTGGTCTGCGCTGGATCAGCCCTGGGACCTGATTGTGATTGGCGGCGGCATCACCGGCGCGGGGATCTTCAATATGGCTGCCCAAAAAGGCCTCAAAGTGCTGCTGGTGGAAGCCAATGACTTCGCCTTTGGCACTTCCAGCCGCTCTTCCAAGCTCGTACATGGCGGGATTCGCTATCTGAGAAACCGCCAATTTGACGTGGTGAGGGAATCCGTCAAAGAGCGCGAGCGGTTACTGCGTGAAACGGATGGGCTGGTAGAACCCTTTGCTTTTATCTTCCCCGCCTATGACCACAATACCCATGAAGTGAGGCAGATGAAGCTGGGTGTGATCATCTACGACCTGATGGCACCCAAATGGCAGCACAAAACGCTGAATCAAACACAAACAAAAAAGGTGCTTCCCGCGTTAAGCGCTGAAAGCCTGATTGGCGGTATCAAGTATTCTGATGCCCGCGTGGATGATTCTCAGCTCGTCCTGCGGGTAATCATGGACGGCATCCGCTTCGGGGGCGCTGCGCTCAACTACTGCAAAGTCATCCAGCTATGTAAATCAGCCCATGGGCAGGTGGAGGGCGTTATCGTAGAAGATCAAAGTGGTTTTATGTCGCCCACCCAGGTCGAAATTCGCGGCCGGGTCGTCATCAATGCCACCGGGCCCTGGTCAGATCAGCTCAGAGAGCGCCTGGGTGGCCGGCCGAGGCTGCGCCCCTTGCGCGGCAGCCACCTGATCTTTTCGCACGAAGCCATCCCGCTCAACGCAGCGGTAACCATGCTCCATCCCCGGGATAACCGGGCTTTGTTCGCCATCCCCTGGGAAAACCGGACGCTGATCGGTACAACCGACCTGGACCATGACCAGCTGGAAGATGAAACCCGCATCACATCCGCGGAGGTAGACTACCTGCTGGAAGCCGCCCAGTATAGCTTTCCTGATTATCCCGTATCGAGAGCCGAAGTCATCTCCACCTTCTCCGGGCTGCGGCCTGTGATCAACACCCATGCCGCGCACCCGTCCTTAGAGTCCCGCGCCCATGAAATCTGGGAAGAGGATGGCCTGGTCACGGTAGCAGGCGGAAAATTGACCATCTTCCGCGTCATGGCCGCAGATGCCCTCAACTTCTGCGCCTCTCATCTCCCCGGCCACCCCAAATTCGACCACCGCGCGCCGTGTTTCATCCATCCCAAGCCGCAAAATCGCCGTGACGCATCCAACCCGAACTGGACCTTGATGGCAGGCAGGCTGGGAACAGATGTAAATACCTTTTTCCAGCAGGCTGACCCCGCTGACCTGGCCCCGATCCACCCCATCCCTGAATTATGGGCAGAGCTGACCTGGGCAGCCAAGTATGAGGCTGTCGTACACCTGGACGACCTGCTCTTGCGCCGGGTCAGGCTGGGTGTGCTGTTCCCCAACGGCGGGCTGGGGTTAATCGACCAGGTCCGTGAACGTATCCAGGTATCTTTGGGCTGGACAGATGAAACCTGGGCGGCTGAGCTAAAACGTTACCGTCAAATTTGGCAAGAAAACTATTATTTGCCTGACTGAAGGCCAAAACGTCATGGTAACGACTGAAATTTGGTTTATGATATAAACAGTACAGGAATAACCATCCATCAGCCTATGACCGGAGGGACCCATGACAGACAAGCACATCCTGGCCATCGATAATGGCACGCAGAGCGTCAGGGCATTAATTTTTGACCTGGAGGGGCAATTAATTGCTAAAAACCGGGTTCCCATCCAGCCCTATTACTCAGTCAAGCCAGGTTGGGCGGAACAGGACCCCAACGTCTTTTGGCAGGGCGTTTGCCAGGCCTGCCAGGCGTTATGGGAGATGGAAGGGGTGGACAAAGCGGCCATTGTCGGCGTGGGACTGACCACGCAACGCTCAACGGTGATTAACCTGGATGAATACCAGCAGCCCTTGCGGCCGGCAATTGTGTGGCTGGACCAGCGGCGAACAGAAGGCCTGCCGCCTGTGGGCGGCCTGTGGGGCTTTCTGTTCAAACTGGCCGGCATGCAAGATACCGTCCGCTACTTCCAGGCAGAGGCTGAGGCCAACTGGATCAAGACCCACCAGCCGGAAATTTGGGCTAAGACCGAAAAATACGTGCTCCTTTCAGGCTACCTGACCCATAAGCTGACCGGCAAGCTGGTCGACTCTGTCGGCTGCCAGGTGGCATACATCCCCTTTGACTACAAAAACCAGGATTGGGCCAAGCCCTCAGATTGGAAATGGGATGCGGTTATGATCGAGCGCGAGAAACTGATCGATCTCGTCCAGCCTACCCAGCTCTTGGGGTACATCACACCAGAAGCCGCACAGGCCACCGGCATCCCGGAAGGCTTGCCCCTGATTGCTACCGCCGCCGATAAGGCCACTGAGGTCATCGGTGCAGGCTGCCTGGAGCCCCACATTGGGTGCTTGAGTTTTGGCACCACGGCCACTATCAACACCACACACAAGAAATACGTCGAGGTGATCCCATTGATTCCGCCCTACCCGTCCGCGGTGCCCGGTGCTTATTCCTTAGAAGTTCAGATCTACCGCGGCTTTTGGATGGTGAGCTGGTTCAAAGAAGAATTTGGCCTGGTTGAAAGGCGGGAAGCAGAAAAACTGGGGGTGGAGGCAGAGGTCTTGTTCGATAGATTGCTGCAAACCGTGCAGGCAGGCGCAGAAGGCCTTATGCTGCAGCCTTACTGGTCGCCAGGCTTGAAGATTCCCGGGCCAGAGGCTAAAGGTGCCGTAATAGGCTTTGGCGACGTGCACACCCGGGCCCATTTCTACCGCGCCATCATTGAGGGCTTGGGGTACGCCCTGCTGGAGGGCATGGAAAGGACAGAAAAACGCTCTGGCGTTCCTATCACATCCCTCCGGGTGGCAGGCGGCGGCAGCCAAAGCCCTGGCGTCATGCAGATCACCGCCGACATCTTTGGGCTGCCGGTCACCCGCCCGCATGTGTTTGAAGCCTCCGGCCTGGGCGCTGCCATCGATGTGTCTGTCGGGCTGGGCTTGCACTCAGACTTCGCCACGGCCGTAGATCAAATGACCCACCTCGGTGAGACCTTTGAACCAGACCTGAAAAGGCATCACATCTACACCGAGCTGTATGAACGCGTTTATAAGCGCATGTACAAGCGGCTGCAGCCCCTGTACAACGAAATTAGAGACATTGTTAATTAATCCGGCCAATTACTAGATCTGATTAAAGCGAGAAGGACCACATGACCATACCGAAAATAACCCAGCAGATCACCTTTCTCCACGCTCAAAACCTGGTGGAAACCCGCCATTTTTACGCGCACCTTTTAGGGCTACCCCTGGCACGCGATCAGGGTTCCTGCCTGATCTTCCAGGTTACCCCGGAGGCCTACCTTGGGTTTTGCGAACACATTGAGCCCATCCCGCCCGGCCGCAAGGTAATCCTGACCCTCGTCAGTGAGGACGTGGATGGCTGGTATACCAAACTTACAGCCAACCATCAGGATCTGGTCGATCCACCCCGCCACAATCCTAAATACGAGATCTACCATTTCTTCGTCCCCGACCCCAATGGCTACTGGATCGAAATCCAGCGTTTTGACCAGCCCTTATGAACCGGATGAAGCGCGCGCTGGCACCCCTGGTTGGCCTGGTATTGCTTGCCCTGGCCGCCTGTGCACCCCAAGCCCTCGAACCACTGCCCCCAATCGAAACCGCTACATCGATCACTCCCTCCT
>JBLRWR010000112.1:0-6348 GCA_047921135.1 Candidatus Brevefilum sp. | reverse complement strand
GCTAAGTTAAAATGTCCTATTGGAGGTGAATAGGACATGCTAAAAGATAGGATGCATTGTCAATTCGATATGGGGTGCTGTATATATGTCCACCTGGATGAGTAAGTGTTTAACTTGCTTGAAGGGCTACCTGAGATTTTGGTCATCACACCCAATGGATGTGACCTGGGTGCCAGTTATGCCTCCCTTAAATGGGGCGGTGCAGCCTGGCACCGCCACATGGGTTTTGCCGAATGCGGGGTGATCAATGGCCTCAACCAGGGCGGCGTTGGCGAGGTCATTTTTAGAAAATCACTCTAAACCTCCCCGGGGTTGTATTAACATTCCATAAGTATGGTTGTACAAATGTTTCTTTTCAATCAAAGTTAGGTAGAATCAAATCAGACCTTAAAAAGAGAACAAAAGTGCACACATTTACTGGTAGTGATTGTATTTTGAAGTTGCAGAGGTCTACAACTTCCCCCTGGATTCGACTTTTTCATCATCGCTTGACTTTCCAGGTGTGATATTTAATAGCATGGAACTTAATCAAGGAGGTTAGCCGTGGCTGGTATTGAAAAATTTACCCCTAAAGCACGTCATGTGCTCAGCCTGGCTCAAAAACAAGCAGAACGTCTTCAAAAACCGCAAATCAGCACAGAACACCTGTTGATTGGTTTGATTGAGCTAGAAGGCAGTGTTGCCGGCCGTGTATTGCGTGATCTGGGTCTGGAAGCGGACCGGGTCATTGAAATGGTTGAGGAGGAACTCGGTTTTGGTGATCATACCGGACAGATTGCCCTCTCACCGGGTATGCAGCAGGTGATCCCGTTTGCAATTGAAGAAGCCCGGCAAAAGGGGCAGAAATCTGTGGGTACTGAGCATCTATTAATTGGATTGACTCGCCTGAGCGATTGCGAAGCGATGAACATCCTGAAGAAGTTTGGCGTCTCTGCGGAGCAGATCCGCCGTCAGACGGACCGTGTATTGCGTGAATCACAGTCAGAAGCAAGGCCGGCGCTGACAGGCCGGTCAAGCGCTCGCCGCCAAAGAGCCGAGAAACAAGACTCCGACAAAATGCCCCTGGTTGACCAGATGGCGACGGACTTAACCGCTCTGGCTGAAGAAAACAAGCTGGACCCGGTCATCGGCCGGCAGATGGAAATTGAGCGTGTGATCCAAATTTTGGCACGCCGTACCAAGAACAACCCGGCACTGATCGGCGAACCAGGCGTGGGCAAGACGGCCATTGTGGAAGGCCTGGCCCAGCGTATTGTTGAAGGGGATGTGCCAGCGCCTTTGCTGGATAGGCGGCTGTTACAGCTGGATGTGGGCTCCCTGGTGGCGGGTACGATGTACCGCGGCCAATTTGAAGAGCGCCTCAAGCGCGTGATTGATGAGCTCAAAGCCTCTGATGCAATCCTGTTCATCGACGAGGTGCATATGCTCGTTGGGGCGGGTTCTGCCGGTTCATCGGTGGATGCGGCCAACATCCTCAAGCCAGCCCTCTCGCGGGGCGAGCTGCAGGTGATCGGTGCCACCACCCTGGATGAGTATCGTAAGAATATCGAAAGCGATGCCGCCCTGGAACGCCGTTTTCAGCCCATCGTTGTCTCAGAGCCGACGGTGGAAGAGACCATCGAAATTTTGCATGGCATCCGCTCCGCGTATGAAGACCATCATCGCCTGCGGATTGAAGATGATGCCCTCGAATCGGCGGCCAAGCTCTCCGCCCGGTATGTGAGCGACCGATTTTTACCTGACAAGGCCATTGACCTGATCGATGAATCGGCCTCCCGGGTGCGCATGTACAAGAGCCCGGCAGCGGTCAACGCCAAAGCGATCATTACTGAATTGCGCGAGCTACGAAAAGCGATCGAAACCGCCAAAGAAGCAGAAGATTACGACCAGGTGGAAGACCTGCAAACGCAGTTGGAAGCGCTGGAATCCCAATTAGAGGATTTACGCACGGTTTGGGATCGTTCGAACAGCCCGCGGGTCACCACGGAAGATATTGCCGAGGTGATTTCGATGTGGACCGGTGTGCCTTTGATGCAGCTGGAGACTGAAGAATCAGCCCGCCTGCTGAATATGGAAAACGAACTGGCCAAGCACATCATCGGGCAGGGTGAGGCAATTGAGACCGTCTCGAAAGCTATCCGCCGAGCCCGGGCCGGGTTGAAGGACCCCTCCCGGCCGGTTGGTTCCTTTATCTTCCTGGGCCCGACGGGCGTGGGCAAGACCGAGCTGACCAAGGCCCTGGCCGAATTCATGTTCGGCAGCGAGGATGCCTTGATCCAGCTCGACATGTCTGAGTTTATGGAGCGGCACAGCGTCAGCCGCCTGGTGGGAGCGCCTCCCGGGTATGTCGGTTATGAAGATGCCGGCCAGCTCACCGAGGCGATCCGCCGCCGGCCTTACTCGATCATCGTATTTGATGAGATCGAAAAAGCGCACCCCGAAGCCCACAACATGCTCTTACAGATCATGGAAGAAGGGCACCTTTCGGATGCACGCGGCCACAAGGTGGATTTCCGCAACGCCATCATCATCATGACCACCAACGTGGGCGCGGATATGATCCGGCGCCAGTCGAACCTCGGCTTTTCGCTGACCGTGGACGAAGAACAGCAGGAAGCGCAAGCCTATGGCGAGATGCAGAAGAAGCTGATGGATGCCCTCAAACGCACCTTCAGGCCAGAGTTCATCAACCGCTTGGATGGCGTGATTGTCTTCCGGGCCCTCAGCAAAGCGGATATCCGCGAGATCGTCCAGCTGGAACTGGATAAGGTCAACAAGCGCCTGGAAGAGAACCGCATTCGCTTGCGGGCAACCCACGAGGCCCTGGAATTCATGGCTGATGAAGGTTATAATCCTGAGATGGGCGCCCGGCCCCTGCGGCGGGTGATCCAGCGTAAGATTGAAGACCGTCTTTCTGATGCCCTGCTGGCCAAGGAATTTGAAGATGGCCAGAACGTATTGATTGATGTTCAGGAACAGCAGCAAGATGGCACCACCGTCACGGATATTGTGCTGACGCACGATCCCCTGGGCGACCCGGAGGAAGAACCCGATTTAGCTGCGATGGAAATGTAATTTATGGCCAAACCCAGGACGCGTTATGTATGCCAAGAATGTGGACGGACTTCCCCGAAGGCATTAGGGCACTGTCCGCAATGCGGTGCCTGGGACTGCATGGTAGAAGAAGTTATTCAAGAAACAACGACCGCTCAGAGTCATGCCAGCGTGCATGGCCTGGGCGGTCTTTCGACTCCCAAACGCCTGACAGAGATCGAAGGCGATGGCGAAGACCGCATTCACGTCCCCCTGGGCGAGTTTGCCCGTGTTTTAGGTGGCGGGGTTGTGCCCGGATCGATCGTTTTGGTGGGTGGTGACCCTGGCATTGGTAAATCGACGCTCTTGCTGCAGATGACTATGCACATGGCTGCACAGCACCGGGTGTTGTATGTCTCGGGGGAAGAATCCGAGCGGCAGATTAAAATGCGGGCGACCCGATTGCTGAGCGGTGCAGCGGGCCAGGTGGATGCACTGCCGGATGAGCTGTATTTGGTGACCGAAACCAACCTGGATGCAATCCTGGCCCATGTACAATCGATCAACCCGCGCTTGCTGGTGATTGATTCGATTCAGACCGTATACCGTCCCGAGATGGAATCCTCGGCGGGGTCCGTCTCACAGGTGCGTGAGAGCGCCTCACGGCTGCGGGAGCTGGCCAAGACCTCGGGGATTGCCGTGTTCGTGATAGGCCATGTGACCAAACAGGGTGTAATCGCCGGCCCGCGGGTGCTTGAGCATATTGTGGATACCGTGCTCTACCTGGAGGGCGACCGCTACCAGGCATACCGGCTGCTGCGCTCGGTCAAAAACCGTTTTGGAGCCACCTCTGAGGTGGGCGTCTTTGAAATGCAGGAGCGCGGGATGATCGAGGTGACCAACCCCTCGGAGGCATTTTTAGCCGAGCGGCTGGTGAGCGCGCCCGGATCGGCCATCGCAGTGACGATGGAAGGCACCCGGCCGTTGCTGGTGGAAATCCAGGGCCTGACCAGCCACACCCATTTTGGCAACCCCCGACGCACACCGAACGGGATTGATTTCAACCGCCTGTTGCTGATCACGGCGGTGCTCACACGGCGCCTTAACCTCAAGCTGGCTGAACAGGATATTTTTGTGAATGTGGTGGGTGGGTTGCGCATTGACGAGCCCGCAGCTGACCTGGCGGTGGCGGCTGCCATCACCTCTTCTATGCGCGATCAGCCTGTGCGGGCTGATCTGGTTTTAATTGGGGAGCTGGGCTTGTCTGGCGAGCTGCGCATGGTCGGGCAGATCAACGCCCGGCTGCGAGAAGCGGCCAGCCTGGGATTCAAGAGCGCAATTGTCCCCCGCCGATTGCAGCGGAAAGAACCCTGGCCTTTCGGCATCGAGGTGCAGGAGGCGCGTTCTCTGCCTGAGGCGCTCAAGCTCGCATTAATGGGGTGATGGGCGGGTTTTCCCCGCTTTTCATTTCAACCGTTATAATGGAGGGGGTTATTGTTTTAACGTTTTTTGGGTACGACTGTACAAACACCAATAGGAATGGACACTTTTATGAGCAATTCGCTTCTCGAACTGGCCCCGATTTCCCGTACACGCCGTAATCATGGCCTGGAACACGCCACCATGCACATCCTCAACCAGCGCTTTCCCAACCTGCGCCTGGCGGGGATGTCTTCGCCGCGTGGTTTTACAATTGTGGGCGATGTGATGGCTGAGGATGTGGCCGAAGCGGCCATTGAAGCCCTCAAACGCTTGCGCGCAGGCGAATCTGACCTGGCACAGCATCCAAATTGCGGTACCAATTTTGCCGTACCGGGCGCCTTTGCCGGGCTGGCTGCCTGGCTGGCCACCCTGGGGTGTGAAAAGACCTTCAAGCGCAAGCTGGAACGCCTGCCATTGGTGATCATGCTGGCCACAGCCGCCCTGACCCTCACGCAACCGTTGGGACCCCTGGTTCAGAAGCGCTTCACGACCTCGGGCGACCCCCAGGGGTTGGAGTTGGAACGGGTTGAAACCACCATCCGGGCCGGCGTCAAACTGCATCACGTGATAACGCGCGGGTGAGGTGATCCATGCCTGAGGACAAACCGATCGTCTACGTTCTGCGTGGGGACGATCGTCAGGCGATCGAAACCCATATCGCGACGTTTATTGGCGCGCTGGGGGATGTGAACATGGCGGAGATGAACACCACCCGCCTGGATGGAAGTACTACGGATCTTAACGCTCTGCAATCTGCCGCGCTGGCAATGCCCTTCCTGGCTGAACGCCGCTTGGTGATCCTGGAAGATGCACTGAAACCCTATATAGGACCGGGGAAGCAGGCGAAGCGGACAAAATTCTTAGCTTTGCTGGATGAACTGCCAGCCAGCACCGCGCTGGTGTTGACCGTGCAAGACCACCAAAAGTATTCCCGCCAAACGGGTCCGTATTGGGAGACCCTCAAACCCAGCCACTGGTTCATGAAATGGGCGCATACGGCAGGCAGCCGGGCGATAGTCATCGATTGTGCCCTGCCTTCTGCGGGCAATATGCCGGTTTGGATCACCAATAAAGCCGCTGATCTGGGCGGAGAATTCACCAGGGACGCGGCCTTGATACTGCGGGATTACATCCACAATAATACCCAGCACGCCCTGCAGGAGATCAATAAATTGCTGGCCTATGTCAATTATCAGCGCCCGGTGACGGCTGCGGATGTGGAATTTCTGACCGTGCAGGATCGGCAGAGCGATATCTTTGCTATGGTGGATGCCATGGGGAACCGTAACGGACAGCAAGCCCTGGAACTGCTGCACATCCTGCTGGAAGAGATGGATTTTATCCCCCTGTTTGGCATGGTCGTGCGCCAGTTTCGCCTGCTCATCCAGGCACGGGAGATCCTGGACCTGGGCGGCGGTGAGAAAAATCTCACAGAAACACTAGGCTTGCATCCTTTTGTGGCCAAAAAAATCCACATCCAGGCACAGCAATTTGACCTGCCCACCCTGGAGGGGATTTATCAGCACCTGCTGGAAATTGACCTGGGCGAGAAGACCAGCCGCATGCCTGGCGAGATCGCCCTGGACATGCTCATCGCTCGACTGGCGGGGGAATTGCCTGTTCAGTGACCGTAGGGGCGACTCATGAGCCACCCCTATGTATATATTGAAATAATTAGCAGTATACATATGATATTTCTCTATGGATATTGACGCAATGTTGCCTGGTGTTGCTGTATCCCTCACCTTTAACATTCGAGGGTGTTGAAAATGGGAATTTCCTCTAAACAAATTTGATCGTAGGGGCGGACCTCCGTGTCCGCCCAGGGCAACC
>JBLRWR010000111.1:0-6430 GCA_047921135.1 Candidatus Brevefilum sp. | reverse complement strand
TCTAGACTGGAGATCTTATGCCACAAAAACCCTTGCCAAATATTGAATTGCCGGACGGGCTTGAACCGCAATATGTCAACTTTGTCCGGATCGCGCACACTGCTTCAGAATTAATCATGGATTTCTCCCTGCTCCTGCCCGGGATCGCGCAACCCCAGGTGGATTCCCGGCTGGTGATGTCCCCCACGGCAGCCAAACTTTTCCTGCGGGCATTGACGGAAAACCTCAAGCGATATGAGGCCAATTTTGGCGAGATTTCCGTCCCAGGCAGCCATACCCTGGCCGATGACCTGTTCCGCTCCAATGATCAACCTAAAGGCAGCTAATGGAAAATCACCTTGAATCGCTCTCAGACCAGATCAGGGAGTCCTTTAATCAACAAAACGAAAAGCGCGACAAAGCCCTGGCACAAAGCCGCGAGCTGACACGCCATGCCGCCCGCGCGATCCGCGCCATCCATCGCGACGACCAAGCCCTGGCCCAGGAACACCTTGCCCAGGCCAACCAGCTGGCAGAGGCCTTGCGTACCGGCCTTTCCGATGCGCCCGACCTGTATTTTTCTGGCTATACGCAGGACGCACTCAAAGAATTTGTCGAAGCTCACCTGACGGTGGCCACCATCCTGGACCAGGACTGGCCTACTCCGGAAGTCCTCCAGGTGGAATATGCCACCTACCTCAACGGAATGTCCGAGGTAATCGGTGAGCTGCGCCGGCGGATCATGGACCTGATGCGCGCCGGTCATTCGCCAGAAGTCGAACGCCTGCTGGAGGTGATGGACGACATCTACGCCCTGCTGGTCACCATGGATTACCCCGATGCCCTCACCTATGGCCTGCGCCGCCGAACAGATATCGCCCGCAGCATCATCGAACGCACCCAGGCGGATGTGACCATCAGCTATCGACAGCAGTTGCTGGAAAAGCGGATTGCTGAACTCTCGGCACAATTATCGCAAATTGATATTTCTGACTAAAATAACCCCTCAGGCGCCTGTTTCAGGCGCTTGAGGCTTTTATCAGGTCACCCGATCTCCTCAAGATGCTCATCTCACCACAGGGTGTGCCAACAGGTCTACAGCCCATTTTATTTTTAGATCAATCCATGAGGCACGCTGATCGGGTGATTCTCTGCACAATAACCGCACAAATAATACGCTTTTCCGATCGATTTTTGATTTATTAGTGATGATTTCAGTAAATAATAACACCAGAGCAAAATCAATGGAAACAGATTCGCCTTTCGTCCTTAAACGTGCTAGACTCTTAGCGGAGTGATTTATGCCGGAAACGAGAGACCCCTGGCAGCGGCCAGAGCCCACCCCTATCGCCGCTGCCCCCCCAAGCAAAACACCAGCCCCCCCGCCTGAACCCAAATACATCCTGTTTTGGGAACGCCTGCGCCGGTGGGGATTGGGCGATTCTGTGCTGCGCGCAGCCACAGCATTAACCACGGCAACCGCCATTCTGCTGGTTGTTTGGCTGATGGGTACCTTCAACCCCCAAGAAGATGCACTCACTGACGCCCCACAAAACGTGGCCATGGCGGAGGCACTGGAAGGGACAGCACCAACCGTCCCACCGCCCATGTTTAACGCCGGTGGCGCCAATCCGGATGGAATCGCCCGCCAGGTGGGTTTAAACACCATTCTGCCTATGCGGGTGACACGTGACCAGGTGATTGAATACACCGTCGAAACAGGTGATTCGATCTTTGTGATAGCGGAAAAATTCAACCTAAGGCCGGAATCCATCCTGTGGGGTAACCGCTACACCCTGGGCGATGACCCACACTTAATCGTTCCCGGCCAAACATTGCACATCCTGCCTGTGGATGGCGTTTACCACAAGTGGAGCGCTGGCGAGGGCCTCAATGGCGTGGCCTCATTTTACAATGTGGCCCCCGAGGAGATCATCAACTGGCCAGGGAATGGGCTTGATCCCGAGCAGATCGGCGATTACGCCAACCCCAACATCCCGCCGGATACGATGCTGGTCATCCCCGGCGGACAGGGCACCTTTACCGATTGGCGCGCCCCGCGCATCAGCCGGGATGAGCCGGCCACAGCCAGGCATCTTGGCCCAGGCGCCTGCACCGCCAGTTATGAAGGCGTGACCGGGTCGCTGACCTTCATCTGGCCGACAACAGAACGTTACCTTTCCGGTTTTGAGTACTCACCTGAAACCAACCATTTCGGCATCGATATCGCCGGGCGCACGGGCAACCCGATCTACGCCGCTGATCATGGCGTGGTGGTGTATGCCGGATGGAGTGATTTCGGCTATGGCGAGATGGTGGTGATCGACCATGGTTCGGGCTGGCAAACCCTGTATGCCCACCTGAGCGTGGTAAATGTGTATTGCGGTCAGGAGGTCTACCAGGGGGATACGATCGGCCTGATGGGCAGCACCGGCAAATCCACCGGACCGCACCTGCATTTTGAGATGCGCAGCGACGATCACGGTCGCGTCAACCCCTGGAATTTTTTGAATTAATTGGGAGTTGTGTTGTTTTGAGCGGGTAAATTATTACGCCCGGATAATTTTTGTTTAATGGGTATCTGGTATTAAGTATTTGGTATTTGGTATTTGGTATTAGGAATCAGGGGAGCCATCATGCGCTTATATTTCTGACACTACAGCCCCCGAGGTGTTAATGAATAAGCGTTGTGACGTTTCAATAACTTCACTACGGAAGAAATAATGCCAGGTGGGTGCCTGCGTCACCACACATGACCTACAAAATGCATTCCTACAATCATGCGTAGGGACGCCCCGGCGGGGCGTCCCTACGGCAAATTAAAACAAAGTCCCCCGAGGTTTGCACAGAGAGATCATTCTTTTGATCTGAATAATTTACCAGTCACGGAAAGACCCGTGTGATAACCACTGATCCCATCCCCTCATGAGGGGATAGGGGGTGCTTTTAACGACTCTCTGGTGTGGCGTACCTGTGTGGGTAATTTTCCTTAATTGTTACCCGTGCTGAAATTTTTACACGTGGGTGACTGCGTCACCACACATGACCGACGAAAGACAAACCGATCCTCATCCGTAGCGACGTTGCGGGCAACGTCGCAACGGATTAATAAGCAGCTTTAGTCAAAATCTCAGCACTAGCCAAGGATCACATCCACGCTGTGCTCACCCCCCTCTTCAAATAATGGCACCAGCGTGCCCTCAATAGGTTCCCCATCCACCCGGATCTCGGCCACACCCTTGCTGACGCCCTGCGGATTGGCCACGCTAATATGGTAAACCGATCCCCTGAACCGACGCCTGAAAGAAAACCCGGGCCATCCCGACGGGATACAGGGATCTATCCGCAACCCATCGAACTCCGGCCGCACGCCCAAAATATACTTAAGCCCGGCCTGGTACGTCCAGGAAGATGTGCCGGTCAGCCAGGCATTGCGCGCCAGCCCAAATTGGGGGTGTTCATCACCCAGGATGTTTTGAGGGTAGACGTAGGGCTCGCATTCATATGCTTCGATGCGCTCATTTTTGGCGGCCGGGTTGATCTGCTGGTAATACTGGTAAGCGCGCTCACCCCGCCCCAAAATCGTCTCAGCCATCATCACCCAGGGGTTGGCGTGCAGGAAGATGCCGCCGTTCTCCTTGGCGCCAGGCGGATAAGTGGTCACCCCGCCGATTTCAGGGTCGTAGCCATCATAACCAGGCGTGCTGAGCTTGATCCCGTTACTGGTGTTAAGATGCTGATAGACCGCATCCAGGGCTGTGCGCGCCCGCTTGGGCGTGGCAAACCCCGACAGGACTGCCCAGGACTGCCCGTTGGTGTAAATTTTCCCCTGCGCGTTGTGATGCGAGCCGACCGGCTCACCGCGGTGATCAAAATAGCGCACATACCACTCGCCGTCCCAGGCCACGCCGTTGACAACTGCACGCATGGCCTCATAATCGGCCTGGTAGCGCCTGGCGAGCTTGTTTTTCCCCATATGCTGGCACAGCGCCATCATCTCCTTGAGCGCCCAGCCGTACAGGTGGGCGGTGAACAGGGATTCAGCACCTTTGGGCAGGTTGACGGTGTCATTCCAATCGGCAAAGCCCAGCAACGGCAACCCATGCTGACCGGTGTTTTCCCGGGTGAAGGCCAGCCCGCGTTTGAGGTGGTTCCACACCGAACCCGCCTTAAGCGGGTTGCCAGCCTGATCTTTCTCGTAGAACGGGATGGTTTCTTTGAGGAAAGTAAAATCACCGGTTTCCTTCAAGTATTCGCTTACCGCCAGCACGCTCCACAGGTGGTCATCGCTGTAATAGTCCGGGCTGCCCTCTTCGATCCCCGCCTCGCCGGTGTTGGCAACCATCGTCAGGGGGTTAAACTGGTGCATGGCCGACCCATCCGCCTTTTGTACCTGCAGCAACATGCGGAGCAAATCCTTCGAAACCCCTGGCGATCCTGGCAGCGCGCCGATCACATCCTGCGAGCTATCCCTGAAGCCAATCCCGCGCGCGCCAAACCCCAGCTGGTACAGCGATAAATAACGCGACCAGTTCAAGGTGACCGTGCACTGGCGCGGGTTGTGGATATTGAGCATGCGGTCCATATCTGCATCGGGCGTGCGCACCTGGGCAACGCCGAGAATCTCATCCCAAAAGGCGGCCAGTTCCGCAAAAGCCCCGTCAACCCCCGCCTCATCCCGGTAGCGCTGGATGGCCGGCATAGCCTGGGGAACACTGGCGGCCTGACCCAACAGGAAAATTGCACCCCGGCTCTCGCCAGGCGGGATCGACCCCAGGTGGACCATCAGGGCCGCGATATTGTCTCCCCGCAGAGCAAGTGAGTCGCCCAGTTCTTTGTTCTGCAGCCCCAGGGGCGCGGCCCAGCTGCCATACCCATGCTGACCCAAAAAGGCATGCCGGCCTGTTTCAAAGGACGAGACCGGAACGCTGGCGGTGAAATAATTCTGGCGGACCTCCTTGAGCATGAAGGGCGCCTGGCTGAGCACTTTCAGCCCGTCCGGCTGTGCATGCAGGTAAGAGCACATCGTCTGCGGCACCCAATCGGCGTTGTTGAGCTGTTTTAGGGCATCGGGATGGGTGTATTCCACCACCGGTACCAGGTCCAGAGTTTGCTCGGTTTCCGCCAGGTTGGTGACGGTCACCTGCTGGATGAGGACATCCTCGCCCAGCGGGATAAACACCCGCACCTCCGTGCGTACCTGGTGAATTTCGGAGATGAAGGTGGTGTAGCCCAGGCCCACATGGCATTCGTACCGGTCCAGCGGGATCAGCGTCGGCACGTAAAACGGAGAAACAACCTCATAGCCGCCGCCCTCACGCGGGAAGCGCAGGTAGAGCGTCGTCGCCCTGAATTCTGAGGGTGGGTCCTGGGTGAGATATTTCGTGATGCGATTCAGGGCCGGGTCTCCCCGGCAGATCAACATCCCGCCGGTCTGGTCAATAAAACCGCCAAAGACCAGGGACCCCAGGTAATTGATCCATTTAACCGGTGTTTGCGGGTTCGTGATTACGTATTCACGGGCCTCATCGTCAAAATAGCCATAGTTTTTCATCACGGTTACCTCCTGTTTTTTTCGATCCGTCCACGTGGCCGCGAACAGCCAAATTCAATCCCGTCAGCCGATTTCAACCTCAACATGAACATGTTCGCTCTCCAGGATGGGGACCAAAGTGCCTTCAATAGGCTGCCCATCCACCTTCAGGGAGAGCATATTCCCGGGTCCGCGCCGGCGGACATCGATGTGGTAGGTCACCCCCCTGAAGGCTCGGGTCGCTGAAAAACCCGCCCAGCCGGCAGGTATCACCGGCTCAACCCGCAGGCCGTCAAAATCCGGCCGGATGCCCAGGATCCATTGCGTAATGGCAACGTAATTCCACGAGGCCGTGCCGGTGAGCCAGGAGTTCTTGGCCTCGCCAAAGGAAGGGCTGTCTTTCCCGGCAATGGTTTGTGCGTAAACATAGGGTTCACAGCGGTGCAGGTCGCTGAGCGCCTCTCGCCGGGAGGGGTTGATGCGCAGGTAGTAATCCAGGGCACGCTCCCCATGCCCGAGGATGGCCTCAGCGATCATCACCCACGGGTTGGTATGGCAGAAGATGCTGGCGTTTTCCTTAAAACCGGGCGGATAGGAGGTGATCTCCCCCAGATGCAGATGGTATTGTGTATAGGCGGGCTGTAACAACAGGATGCCATGTTCGGTCGCCAGGCGGTCTTCCACCGCTTCCAGGGCCTTGTTCGGTAACCCTTGTGCCAAGCCAACCCCGGCCATCGTGCACAACCCCTGCGGCTCAATGAAGATCTGACCCTCGCGACACGTGTGTGAACCCACCGGAGCGCTGAAATGATCATAAGCCCGCAAAAACCAGTCGCCATCCCAGCCATGCTGCCGGGTGGTCTTGTCCATTTGCGCAGCCAGGTCGGTCAAGCGCGTGGTTTCATCATGCAACCCCAG
>JBLRWR010000110.1:0-6623 GCA_047921135.1 Candidatus Brevefilum sp. | reverse complement strand
CCTGGGCGCACCGATGGTCTCCTCCGAAGGCGCCTGCGCGGCATATTACACCTACAAAAGAGGATAACGATGGGCCAGGAACAATCACCGTTTCCCCACATCCAGGGTCTCATCTGCCCGCTGCCCCACACCCCCACGGAATCCGTGTCCATTGGCCACGGGAGCGGCGGTTCGATGACGCGCGATTTAATCGTCAATATTTTCCAGGCTCGCATCAACAATGCCATCCTTGCTGAAGGCAATGATGCTGCCAGGATCCATCTTCTAGAGCCCACCGGACAAATTGCCGTCTCAACGGATACCCACGTGGTATCGCCCCTGTTTTTTCCTGGCGGCGATATCGGGCGTCTGGCTGTCTCTGGAACAGTCAACGATGTGGCCATGCTTGGCGCACGCCCATTGTACCTGACGGCTGGTTTTGTCCTTGAAGAGGGGTTTCCAATGGATCAGTTGGTAAAGATCATTGATTCTATGGCTGAAACCTGCCAGGAAGCCGGTGTCCAGATCGTCGCTGGCGATACCAAGGTGGTGGAAAAAGGCAAAGCGGATGGCGTTTTCATCAACACCACCGGTTTCGGGATGATACCCGCAGGCCGGCAAATCGGTGGACAGTACGCCCAACCTGGGGATGCAGTGCTGATCTCGGGGGCCTTGGGGGAGCATTCTATTGCCGTCCTGCAAGCCCGGGGCGAACTGGGGTTTGAATCTGGGATCCAATCTGATGTGGCACCTCTCAATCACATGATTGCCGACCTTTTGGAGGCAGTCCCCGAGGTGCATGTCTTGCGCGATCCCACCCGGGGCGGCCTGGGCACCAGTTTAAACGAGATCGCCTGCCAGAGCGAAGTTAGCATCCACCTGGAAGAAAACTTAATCCCCGTCAAACCCGATGTGCGGATTGCCTGCGAAATGTTGGGTTTTGACCCCCTCTACCTGGCCAATGAGGGCAAGGTTATCGTGATCCTGCCCGAAGTTTACACCGACACAGCCCTGGCAGTGCTGAACAATTCACCCTATGGAACCATGGCAGCGTGTATTGGCACCGTCGCTGGACAGAACCCCGGCCAGGTCTTGCTCCACACAGCCTTTGGAACCACCCGGATGATCAGCATGCTCTCTGGCGAGATCCTGCCCAGAATCTGTTGACGACTTGACCTCAATTATCATTAGCTAATATACTTATCGACATCATTTTAAGATAAAAGGAAACATATGAAAATCTCATACCAAGAAACAACCAATGATTTACTCACCCGCATCAATATTCATGATGCCTATGGGGCACGCGACATCGACAAATGGATGCTGGATGTTTTGCCCCTGGAAAGCGGCATGAGCATTTTGGATGTCGGCTGCGGTGCAGGTAAGCAATGCTTTTCTTACTTGGCACATCTCAGCGGGAAAGCGGTCATCACCGGCACCGATATCTCCGATGAACTGCTGGCAAAAGCACGGGAAGAGAACAAAAAGTTAGGGGAGCGGGTGTCCTTTCAAAAAATGGACTTTAACCAGGATTTCCCCTTCCCCAAAGAGACCTTTGACCTGGTCTCATGCTCCTTTGCGATATACTACGCAGAGGATATCCCCTTCACCATCAGAGAAATGCATCGTGTGCTCAAACCTGGCGGTTATCTTTTCACCACCGGCCCCATGCCAGAAAACAAGCAGATGTTCTACGACATCATCCGGGAAGCCACCGGCAAGGTCATCCCGCCCATGCCTGGCAGCTCGCGTTACGCTTCTGAGATTTTAGAGTCCGTCAAAGCAGAATTCTCACAGGTTGATGTGCATGTTTTTGAAAACCCCCTCACCTTCCCCGAGGTAAAGCCCTTCATCGATTACACCCGGGCTTCCCTTTCAGAAGACCGCTTGTTATGGAATACTTTCTTCCAATCCAAAGCGGATTTTGAACAAATCATGGCAGATATCACCGCTGTGGCAGAGAAATGGTTTGCCCGCGACGGTAAACTGGTAATGACCAAAGTCGTGGGTGGCATCCTGGCGACAAAGTAGGTGTCTATGCATAATATGACTTTTTTTGGCGAGACTGTCCTGTGCATCGGCGCACATCCTGACGACATCGAGCTAGGGTGCGGCGCACTCATCGCGGACATCAACACGCAAACCCGGGTGGTGTGTGTGACCATGTCGGATAATCAGAAGAACCCTCTGCATACCAACCTGGTTGATGAACACTACGCCAGCATGGAGATCCTGGGCGTTAAGCCAGAACACACCATCCTGCACGACTTTACCACGCGCCGCTTGAAAGCTGCCCGCCAGGAAATTCTCGAGGTCATGATCGACCTTAAAAAGCGCTATCACCCTGAAGTTGTCCTCGTGCACACTGCCCAGGATATCCATCAAGACCACCAGACAGTGACCGAAGAGGCCTTGCGCGCCTTCAGGGGCACCACCTTGCTGGGGTTTGATGTTCTACGATCCTCCCATGACTTTTTCCCGCACTTTTTAGTTGAGGTTTCTGAGCAAGGTTTACAAACAAAAATCAACGCGCTTAAAGCCTACAAAACTTATGCCGACAAATACTACTTCGATGAAGGTATCATCCGGGCGACTGCGCTGCGCCATGGTGCCTTGGCCGAAAGGCCTTATGCGGAGGGGTTTGATATCCTGAGGATTGTTGGAGAATTTGGCAATTTTTCAGGTTAAATAAAAATGGCTGCCGCAGCAGCCATTTTATTGTTAATCGAAGTTCAAGTAATTCAATCCTCAAACTTATTTCTGTGAAAGCGTTAATACATTTGATATCCAGTAGGCCGGGTAGTATCCTTTTTGGCCTGCCGCAGATGTTTTGAATCGAAGGGGAACCATAAAATATGGTCCGGAACCATCCACCCATCCGTCAGGTAAACGTTGGTCCGAAACTGCACAGCAACCAATTTTTCATCCACCTGAACAACAATCCCTCGCACCCAATCACGGATTCGATCACCATTTTTTTCGTGATCGCAAAAAACTTCTACTGAATCTCCTACCTGATATGTGACCTCTTCTTCGGGTGGTCTCATAAATGGTGATCTCGCCATCTAGCCTCCTGATTGAAACATTTATCTACAATTGATCCTACATCCACTCAGTCTATTATTGTAGCAGAAACAAACGCATTTTTCTATAAGCTCACAGGTTAAAAAACTAAACCGCATCCCTGCCAGTCATTTTTTCTTTGATCGCGTCGATAAATCTTTCCTGAATGCCCTCAAAGGGAATGCGTTCCAAAATGCTGGCAAAGAAACCCAACACGATTAATTGCTCAGCTTCTGCCCTTGGAATCCCCCGGCTGAGCAAATAAAACAATTCATTTTCGTCGATCTTCCCGACGGTCGCCCCATGTGTGCAACGCACATCATCTGCCAGGATCTCCAACCCGGGGATTGAATCCGCATGAGCGCGCTTGCTGAGGATCAGGTTTCTGTTCGCCTGGTAACCATCCGTGCCAACAGCACCCGGTGCGACATAAATCATGCCCTGCCATACCGAATGGCTTTCATCCAGCAATGCCCCTTTGAACAGCAGATCACTGGTGGTATTTTTTGCCAAATGGTTTTGCTGTGTGTCGTGGTCTAGATGTTGTTTACCGTTTGCAAAGTAAAAGCCAGACATACGGCAAAACGCACCAGGCGCCATCAATTCAATATCTGAGAAGTTCTTCGTCAGGCGGGTTCCCATGGCGCCATAGACCCACTCGAGGTTACCGTCGCCCATTACACGGGCCCGTTCACGGGTGAAAGACCACACATTTTCAGCCCAGGATTGTAACTCAACAAAGTTCAAATGCGCCTCGTTGCCGACATAAATTTCAACAATACCATTGTGAAATAACTGTCCATCTTCGTCTGTGTTGGGCGATGCCGATTCATGCACGAACGTTGCCTGGGCCCCATCCTCCAGCCAGATCACCAGATGATTGATCATAGCAACCTGCGAACCTGAGCCGCAATACAGGCTTTGCAAGGGTGCTTCTATGACCACATTTTTGGGCACAAACAACACCACACCATCTTGGGCTAACGCTGCGGCCAGCGAGGTGAACTTATCCTCATCTGGGGCAACAATCTGACCCACAATCTGCCGCATAATGTGCGGATGTTCACACTCGGCCGTGCGAAAATCGGTGAAAATCACCCCCTGGTCTGCCAGGGCTGCGTCCAATTGTTGAACGTTTGAAACCATTCCAGCGATGATATGACCTGCGCGCTGCACATCATTCGTGGTCGTCGCCGCGCAGCGTTCCGGCGGCTGGTTGATTTGACCCTGCCCCTGCTTGTGAAGTTTAAAATGGGTCGTATCCAACTTGCGGATATCCGTGCGACGCCAGGCTTCGTCCTTCGGGTTGGGGAAGGATGACTTTTCATAAGCCGCCCAGGCTGCTTTACGGTACTCGCGCAGCGTCTCATCAGCTACCTCGGGAATCATCGCAGGGGTAAAGTTGAAAGGCGCTAAAGTATTATTGCTGGGCTGCGTTGGATGGCCGCTGTTTTTATCAGGCATTGCTGTCATTGATCCAGGTCTTCTTTCTTCTCTAACCGACTGATCCAATCATCTGCAATTGGATCAAGCGGTTCATTTCTACCGCGTATTCCATGGGGAGTTCTTTGACCAGGGGTTCAATAAACCCTGAAACCACCATGGTGGTTGCTTCTTCTTCGCTCAGCCCGCGGCTCATCAGGTAAAACAATTGATCTTCGCCCACCTTAGATACCGTCGCTTCATGGCCCAAGCTGACATCCTGGGCATTAACCTCAATAGTAGGATAGGTATCTGAGCGCGATTCGGAATCTAGAAGCAAGGCATCACAAACAACATTCGATTTTGAGCCTTCCGCTCTAGCCTGAACTTTTAATAAGCCTCGATAAGAAGATCGGCCGCTTCCCCGGCTGATGGATTTTGAAGTGATCTTGCTGCTGGTGTTGGGGGCCAGGTGGATCATCTTTGCACCGGCATCCTGATGCTGCCCCGGGCCGGCAAAGGCAACCGACAGCACCTCACCATGTGCGCCCGGTTCCATCAAGAAGCAGGCCGGGTATTTCATGGTGGTTTTTGACCCCAAATTGGCATCCACCCACTCCATGGTCCCGTTTTCATACACTTTGGCACGCTGGGTGACCAGGTTGTAAACGTTGCTGCTCCAGTTTTGAATGGTGGTATAGCGCACCCGGGCGTTTTTCTTGACCACGATCTCAATCACACCGCTGTGAAAGGAATTCGTTGAATACAGAGGGGCAGTACAGCCCTCCACGTAGTGCACCTGCGAGCCCTCATCAGCGATGATCAAAGACCGCTCAAACTGCCCGATGTTGGCCACATTCAACCGAAAATAGGCTTGTAGGGGCAAATCCACTTTGACGCCAGGCGGAATGTACACAAACGAACCGCCCGACCAGACAGCGCTGTTTAACGCAGCAAATTTGTTATCCTGAATGGGGATAACGGTTGAAAAATACTTTCTGAAAATGTCTGGGTGCTGGCGCAAGCCCTCTTCAATGGAGAGAAAGATCACGCCCTGTTTTTCTAAACTTTCTTGGACGCTGTGATAAATCATCTCGGAGTCGTACTGCGCACCAACCCCAGAGAGGTACTTCTGCTCTGCCTCCGGGATGCCTAATTTATCAAAGGTGTTCTTGATCGTTTCAGGGACATCCTCCCAGGAATGGCCTTCATCCTGAGTGGGTTTAACGTAATAGTAGATGTCGTCCAGATCTAATCCGCTCAGATCTGCGCCCCAGGTTGGGATTGGTCTTTGCTGGAAGTGCCGCAAGGCCTTTAATCGAAATTCCAGCATCCACTCAGGTTCACCTTTCATCGCCGAGATCTGGCGGACAACCTCTTCATTCAGACCTTTGCGACTTTTGAAAACATAGGTCTCCGGATCGCTGAAGCCGTATTGGTAATCACTTAATTCAGTAAAGAATTGATTCTCCGGGGTTTTTTCCATTGAAAGTCTCCGGTAATTTATTTATGCCGTTGTATTTTGACCGTATTTCTCACGAATCCAATCGTAACCTTGCTCTTCAAGCAGTAATGCCAGTTCCTTGCCCCCCGATTCAACAATCTTGCCATCAAACATGACATGGACAAAATCCGGTTTGAGGTAATTTAAGATGCGCTGGTAATGCGTGATCACCATCACACCCATCTTGGGGCCCCTGAGCGCGTTGACGCCTTCAGAGACGATCCGAATCGCATCAATATCCAGCCCGGAATCCGTTTCATCCAGGATGGCAAAAGCCGGCTCAAGCAGTGCCAGCTGGAGCACTTCGTTGCGCTTCTTCTCACCGCCAGAAAAGCCCTCATTCAGGTATCGCCCACCAAAAGCGTATTCCATCTCGATCAAATCCATTTTTGCTTTTAACAACTTGCGAAAATCCAGGATGGAAATCTCTTCCCGAGGTGGGTCTGCGTGGCGCCTGCGGGCATTCAAGGCAGTGCGCAAGAAGTTCGCCACAGTTACACCCGGGATTGAGACAGGATATTGGAAAGCCAGGAATATGCCAGCCCTGGAACGCTCATCCGGAGCCATTTCAAGGATACTTTCGCCATTCAGGAAAACATCGCCACCGGTAATCTCGTATTTGGGATGCCCCATGACGGCATACGCTAGAGTT
>JBLRWR010000109.1:0-6690 GCA_047921135.1 Candidatus Brevefilum sp. | reverse complement strand
GCCAAACCCCACCAGCCACAAGGACGCCAGTACCACCCCGTGGCGCACACCTCCTGCCAACCAGGCCAAGAGCGGGATCAGCAGGGAGATCGGCAGGACGATCCGGGTGCGCTTGGACAGGCGGGCCAGGTTCGTACCGCTCCACACTGCCAGCGGGCAAACGCCCACCAGCAAGACCAGCAAAATGAAGAGCGGGCCCGCAGTGCGCTTATACCAGGCCGGTCCTACTGTGATCTGTGTGTCAGTGATCAGCTCCGAAATCATCGGGTAGATCACACCCAATAAACAGATCACCAGGATGCTCAACAAGATCAGGTTGGTGAATAGCGTGAGGGTTTCTTTGTTAAAGCCAAACTCAACTTCATAGTCAGCCTGTAAATCCTGCCAGCGGTAGACCAGCAAGCCCAGCGATCCCAAGGATAGCAACGCCGTAAAGATGAACAGTGGGGAGCCAATCTCACTGCCGGCGAAAGCATGCACAGAAGAAATCACGCCAGAGCGGGTGATAAAGGTGCCAAAAATCACCAGCCCGAAGGTCAGGAGCGCCAACGCCACGTTCCAGCGTTTGAAACCATTCCGGCGCGCCTGGAGGAGATTGGTGTGCAGCAGTGCGGTCCCGCTCAGCCAGGGCAGCAGGGCAGCAATTTCAACGGGGTCCCATCCCCAGTATCCCCCCCAACCCAGGATGTCATAAGCCCAGCGCATCCCCAGCACAAGGCCCAGGGAGAGAAACACCCACCCAATCAAGATCCAGGGACGGGAAATTTCCAGCCAGCGCCGGTCACGCCGTCCGGCCGCCAGGGTACTGATGGCCAGGGCAAAGGGAATGATGAAGCCAATGAACCCCAGGTACAGCGCCGGCGGGTGCCAGACCATCCCCGGATGGCGCAGCAGCGGGTTCAGCCCCTGTCCATCCTGCGGGGTGAGCAGCCATGCCCCACGCGGTTGCAGCAAAGACACCACACGGCTTCCATCAGGAAAATGCCAGAAGCGCTCAAAGGGTATCTCGAAAAACACGTTGATCATCAGGAAGAAGCCCAGCGTGAAGAACACCACCAGCAAAGCCCAGGGCAAAAGGTCCGCATCCCGGCCCCATTTATGGAGGGCAAAGAACAGCGAAAAGCCAGCCATGAGCCAGGACCAAAACAGCAGCGAGCCACTTTGCCCGCCCCACAAGGCCGTCAGGCGCAGGTAAAGCGGCATCTCCAGGCTGGTCACACTGTACACATAGGCCAGCTCAAAGCGTTGACCGGCCAGAAAGATAAGCAAGGCCACCAGGCTCACCGTCACCAGGGGGAAGATCATCAATAAGGCCAGCCGGGCCGATTCAATCCAGGCGGGCGTTTTTTGAACCAAACCGAAGATGACTGCCAGCAACCCATACGCGGCCAACAAAAAAGCCAAAGCCAGTGTAAAAAATCCCACAACTGAGAGCATGGCGGTTTACTTCCCCACCTGTTCGGGGAGCGCTTCTTCATACTTGCTGGGACATTTCAGCAGGAGCTCTTCAGCGATAAAAACACCTTGGTCGTTGAGGGTGCCGGTCAGGATCGCCTGCGCCTCGTCCTGGAGCATGTCCGGCGCAGAACCCTGATAAAGGATGTCCAGACGGGGGTTTTGTGGGTCGTTGACTGCCCGATGCAAAATCTCGCCGATCCCGCCAGAATCCTGTATGTCACTCATGTCCCCGGGGATATGGGCAATGGTAAACTGCAGCTCGTTTGCAGCCGGGTCATAGGCAATGCTGTCGCCAATCACCGCACCGGACACACGCAAATTCTGACCGCGCAGGTCAGCATCCGCTTCCCCCAACTCCCCTACGGTCATAAAGAATTCAGCCGTGGCCCGTGTGGCGCTGATGACCAATAAAATCACCGCAATCAGGAACAGCCCGCCTGCAATGATAAATTTGATGCGATTGTTTTTTGATCCCGAAGTACCCGTTGTCGTCATAATTGTCCATCCTAAAACAAAGCTACCCGTAAGTTGAATGCAGTAATTATAACGGATAGACGCACGGATGGCACATAAACCATAAACTCACAAATTTTAGGTGCCTGCAATCCAGAACGTACCTGACAGCAGTTATTATGCATCAGAGCGCCGTCCTATGGTATAGTTTAACCGTTCAACAAGCACACCTGGAGTCAGCGTTATGTACATCGCAATTGAGGGCGTGATCGGTGTTGGAAAAACCACCCTGGCACGCCTGCTGCAATCCACCTTTCAGGCCAACCTGCTCCTCGAAATCTTTGAGGAAAACCCCTTTCTGAGCGACTTTTATGGCGACCGGGCCCGCTATGCATTTCAAACGCAGATCTTCTTTCTCCTCAGCCGCTATCACCAGCAACGCAAGGGCGTCCGTGATGCCCTGGCCAACAATCACTGGCTGCTTTCCGATTACACCTTTGATAAGGACCGCCTGTTTGCAGAGGTCAACCTGCAGGGCGATGAGCTGGAAATGTATTTCAAGGTGCACGAAGCCCTGGCTGAAAAAATCACCAAACCAGACCTGGTCGTCTACCTCCAGGCAGACACCGCTGTGCTCATGCACCGCATTGCCCAGCGTGACCGCCCCTATGAACGCCAGATGGAAGTGGATTACATCAACATCCTCAACCAAACCTATGAAACCCATTTTGCCAACTATCCACCCCAGCGCTGCCTGACCATCAACACCAACCAGCTGGATTACGTTCGCAATCCAGAGCATTTAGAGAACGTCACCCAACGGATCCGACAGGCGCTGAAAATGGCGCCCTTCCAGGAAAGCCTGCCGATCGATATTTAACCCAGGGAGGTTAGATGCGCATCACAAAAGACTTGCTCCATCAATTCGCCTCTGACACGGTAAAACAACGCAGACGCAGCGAGCCAGATATCCACGCTGCTTACTTGATGGGATCGCTGTTGAGTGAGGCGCCCTTATTGGGCGGCACCACCGATATTGACCTGGTGCTGGTGCATAAATATTATGCCCCCACAGAGCGTGAAACCGCCAGCCTGACGCCAGAGATATCCATGGATATCCTGCACAAAACCCTGGCAGACTTTGATGAACCCCGCCAATTTCGCCAAAACGCCCTGATCGGCTACCCCCTGACCTACAACCACATCCTCCTGTATGACACCGACCACTGGCTGGAGTTCTTACAATCCTGTGTGACGGCCGGATTTCACCGGGCTGATAACGTTTTGGTCCGGGTTAACGGTATGCTGGCTTCCGCACGTGAGCTATGGCGCGGCCTGTACATGTTACCAGAAGACAATCCCCTGGTTTGGCTGGACCAGTTTTTAAGGTCCCTGGCCTTAAGTGCGGATGCCCTCGCCGGCCTGATCGGACCGCCGCTGACCACCCGCCGCTTTATGACCACCCTCCACCAGCGCATGGAAGAACTGGGCACGCCAGATGCCTGGGATGGCTTTTGCGGTCTGCTGGGTTGCATAGAAGCGTTTGACCACAAATATAAGCCCTGGATCGATGCCTTTGAGAATGACCTGGTCTACCTGGCTGACACTGTCTCGCCGCCGCCTCACCTGGCCTCCTGCCGGCAAGCTTATTTTGTGCATGGCATCCGTGCCCTAGCTCAAAATGAGGGACACCACGACGCCGCCTGGCCGCTTTTGCGCACCTGGTTGGATGTCCAGATGTCCCTGCCCGGGGAATCCCCCGGCTTTGAAACCTGGCTGGACCTTGTGCAGACGCTCAACCTCACAGAAGCTGTCAGGGAAGGTAAGACCAGGGCGCTGGATGTATACCTGGACCGAATTGAGATTTTGATCGAAGCCTGGTCTGATGCCTATGGTTACTAACGGTAAATTTTAATTTACTGTATCTCCAAACGAATATTTAGAAATCCAGGCTCTCATTTTTCCCAAAAACTGTGGATAACTCGCCCAAAACTGTGGATAACTTATACGAAATGTGGATAACTCGCCCAAATATTCGAAAAATAACCGGGGTTGACTCTGGATAAATTTGGGAGAAAATTCGCCTTTTTCAGACAAAATCCACTCATGCTGCGTTTTTTTTCGACTTATTCGAGGGGATTCCACACGCCGCTGTGGAAAGAATTAGGCGCATATTTTGTCACGGCGACCCCTTACTAACCGGCACCCGGGCTGCTTTTCAGCGTAAAATCAAGCGCAGTAATCCCTACAACCCACTCAATGTACCCCTTATCCACATATCCACAGCCCCTACGGTTACTACGAATTAAATACTTAAAACAATCCATATGTGAATAATTAATAGAGACATCCTCAAAACCTCCTTGAACAGATGTAACCATTTAAACCAGATTGCATCCAAATGGTGTATTGATTACTTAAAGAAATGAGGAAGAGAAAAAAGATGGAATTATTGATTGACTTTCCAGGCGGCGCCAGGGTGGATGCTCACTTTGGTCCGTACACCGTAATGACCGATCAGCCGCCTGCTGGAGGCGGCCAGGGCGAAGCCCCAACACCCTTTGCAATGTTTTTAGCCTCCATGGGCACCTGCGCAGGCATTTATGTCCTGGGCTTTTGTCAGCAGCGGGGCTTGCCTACCGAGGGTATTCACATTATTCAACGGGTCCACCGTGATTTCCTGACGGGGATGGTTGGCAAGATCGATTTTGAGATCCAGGTACCGCCAGAATTTCCTGAGAAGTATCACGCCTCACTGATTCGCTCGGCACAGCTATGTGCGGTCAAGAAGCACCTGGAAAACCCGCCTGAATTCGAGATTACCACCCGGGTGGTATGAACAGTCTCCGGGCAGGTACTTTGATGCGCCCAATTGGTGAAATTTGCATAGCAATGGTTGTACGCCGGCATCCTTAGCGTTATAATCAGCGGGTGATGAGCGAAGACTTGTTAAGCAGGATTGTCATTGCTGAAGAGCGCCCCGAGGATATCGATGGGATCCGCCGGGTAAATCACGCTGCCTTCAAAGGTGATTATGAGGCCGATGTGGTCGACCGGTTGCGGCGTAATTGTGCTGAAATCCTCTCGTTGGTGGCCAAAGATGGCGATCAGGTCGTTGGCCACATCCTGTTTTCACCGGCTTACATTGTCCCTGCGGAAGGTGAGGCAGTCAACGGTATGGGGCTGGCCCCGCTGGCTGTGCAACCTGAGTTCCAGGGACAGGGCATTGGTGCGGCTTTGAGCCAGGAGGGCATGGCCCGGATGAAAGCGGCTGGCTATCCCTTTGTAATCGTCCTGGGTCATCCCGCTTATTACCCGCGTTTTGGTTTTACCAGGGCCAGCGCTTATGGCATCCTCAGCACCTTTGAAAATGTGCCGGATGATGCGTTTATGATCTGTGTCTTTGATCCGGCAGCCCTGCAAGGGGTGCGGGGTATGGCGCATTATCGGCCGGAGTTTGTTGAGGGGGATTGACAGGCCCTCTTTCTCAGTAAGATCACGTTTCGCTCTTGACAAATGTATACCGATCGGTATAATATTCCCTTATGGATAACCGTCAAATCTTGTTGGATTGCGCCCTGGACCTGTTCAGCCAGCGCGGCTATGATGGGGTCGGGGTGCGTGAGGTGGTGGAAGCGGCTGGCGTGACCAAACCCACGCTGTATCACTACTTTGAAAGTAAACGCGGCTTGCTGGATGCCTTGCTGGAACGCGAAATGGGCAGGCTCTTGGCGGTGATCCTGTCAAGTGCGGTATACCAGGGTGACCTGGTATTAACCCTCGAGAACACCGTCAGAGCTTATTTTGACTTTGCCCAGCACAATGCTGCCGGTTACCGGATGCAGCTGACCATGTATTTTTCTGCTTCGGAAAGTGAAGCCAATCAAGCCATCCGATCCTATGCCGCCCAGCAGCAAGAAATCCTCGAGGAGGTCTTCATGCAAGCAGCCGATGACCATGGCAACTTACGCGGGCGGCACGCCCGCTATGCTGCCGGACTGTTGGGCATGGTCAATGCCCTGATCGGGCTGCATTTTAATCAGGGACTGGCACTGACCGATGCGCTCGTCTACCATAGCGTGCACCAGTTCATGTATGGGATATTCAGCTAGACCCAGTGTTCTTTTTTTAATCAGAGTGTACCTACCGGTAAATATAGTCAATGAGGTGATCACATGCCCAATTCGCCCTGGTATCAGGACGCCATTTTTTATCACATCTACCCGCTCGGCCTGTGCGGTGCGCCGCACGTTAACCACGCCAACGCCACGGTTAAAGGCCGGCTCGAACTGCTCTACCCCTGGTTGGACCAGGCCCAATCGTTAGGTGCTACAGCGCTTTATCTGGGTCCGGTGTTTGAATCCACCTCCCACGGGTATGACACACGCGATTATTTTCACATCGATCGCAGGTTGGGAGACGACACAGAATTTGCCCGGTTTGCTGATGCCGTCCATCAGCGTGGCATGCGCTTGGTACTGGATGGCGTATTCAACCATGTGGGCCGAGAATTTTGGGCTTTTCAGGATGTCCTCGCACGGGGCGAAAGCTCTCCATATGTGAATTGGTTTCATGGCCTCCGCTTTGGGAAGACCAGCCCCAAGGGCGATCCCTTCACTTATGAGGGCTGGCAGGGGCATTACGACCTGGTCAAGCTCAACTTAGCTGACCATGCGGTGCGAGCGCACCTTTTTGAAGCGGTGTATTCCTGGATGGACCAATTTGGCATTGACGGGCTTCGGCTGGACGCGGCGGACTGTATTGAGATGGATTTTTTAC